>VSOB01000019.1 GCA_009774625.1 Lachnospiraceae bacterium | reverse complement strand
TCAGGGCAAATCCGTCCTTTCCCGGCAGCATCACATCCACCAGGGCAAGGGCGCTGTCCTCCATCTGACCGCTTTCCAGCAGTTTCTGAGCGGTCAGGCCATCTCCCACAGGATGGGGCTGATAGCCTGCTGCTTCCAGATTCATGCAGATCAGCTCCGAAATGGAGCTGTCATCTTCGATTACCAGAATTTTCATTGCGTATGGTTCCTTCTCTTTTCATATTTTTTATCGTATCATAAAAACGTGTCAAAAAAAGCATCAAAATGTAAAATCAGAAGAAAAAAGGAGCGTATGACGGCAATTTGCAAAATGTTTACAATATGCTGCGGATTTTTGCAGGAAAAGATGATAGCCTGACAAAGCCGGTGATATCAAATCAGAGGATATCAGGCAGAAAGGGGAAAAAGAAATGCAACGGATCAAAATGGATGGGGAGCGGCGCAGGCATGAGAATGGAAGGGGTGGAACGGCGGCAGTCTGTTTTGCAGCAGGTATACTTGCTGTGCTTTTGAACGGCTGCGGCAGCGGAGTGCAGACTGAGTCGGAAATCGTTACGCCAAAGGAGGAGCAGATGCTGGCAGGAGGGGAAAGTATGGCAGCCACAGGCACACTGACAGAGCAGCTACAGGCGCCGGAGCGGTATCAGTCCGATTTTTCTCAGGGAGCGGTCAGCGTGACAGCGGATGCGGCAATCCTTGTACCCGGCGTGGAAGGGATCAAAACAAAGCAGGTTACATATCGGGCCTTTACGCAGGAAGATTATGACCGGATTATGAACGGACTTTTGGGGGACGGAACGCTCTGGGACAGGGACTATGAGGCGATGGAAGCCAGTCATGGCTTTACCAGGGAAGAGCTGGAGGAAAAGATCGCTGAGACAGAGGCACAGAAAGCAGAGTGGGGCGGACATGGTGACTGGGAGTATGAAGGCATGGGCATCACCATTGATGAAAGAATAGAGCAGTTGAAAACACTGAGGGATGCGGCGCCGCAGGAGGCGGTTATCAGGGAAATCCCGGCTGTGGTATCGTATCAGGAAAGCGGCGGATACAATGAGGAAAACTGGCTGTCCGGTTATAAAACAGTGGATGGGACCGACTATAGGATCAGTCTGGATAACCAGATTTATGATGCATTTTACTGTGCTGATTTTTCGATTCAGCGGGCGGAAGATAATGGGAAATACAAAGAATACAGCCGTGTGGCCGACACAGAGGAAGCGGAAGGGCTGGAAGAAGAAAGCGGACGGGTGCTGGAGGAAGCGGCAGCGCTGGCAGAGAAACTGGGTCTTTCGGATTTTGAGGTATGGGGTGGTGAAAACTATATATGCTACAGGACAGAAGGGGATACACTCCTGCCGGATCAGGCGGCCTTTGGTGTCCATCTGGTCCGGACTGTGGAAGGAGTTCCTGTTACCTATAGCCATGAATACGGGGACGGGGGTGAACTGTTCTGGCCGGAAGAAGAGCTGGATCTGATTTATGGCAGAGAGGGTTTGGTTACATTCCACTGGATGAGTCCTTACCAGATCGAAGATTTGTCGGAAGATTATGTTTTTCTTCTTCCTTTTTCGGAGATTCAGAGTATTTTTGAAGAAATGATTGTGAAACGGTATGAGGATATGTTCCGGGATGAAGGACAGACAATAGAACTTACTGTGGACGAGGTACGTCTGGGGTACATGCGGGTCCGGAGCAAAGAAAACCTGCTGGAGGCCACATTGGTGCCGGTATGGGATTTCTGCGGGACCAGTACTGCCTCCGGCGGCAGTTTTAAAGAACCTTATGTCATGGAAGAGCCGTTTACCAGCCTGCTGACCATCAATGCGATGGACGGCACCGTGATCAACAGGGGTGTGGGCTATTGAGCGGAATCGTTTTTATTCTGCCTCCAGTATAAAGATTCTGGAATCAAAATCACAGACAGGCCTTTCATGACCGTCAGGCCACATACCGGCAGAGACGTCGCTGGTCAGCAGACCCAGGTACATCAGTTCATCGCCGCAGCAGGTTTCCTTCCGGGGCTTTCCATCTTCCGATATGTGATAACACAGATCCGGGTTAAGGCCCTGCAAACGGATGCGGCTGTAAGGCGCATTGGCGCTGTTTAATATGCGGTACCAGCCTACGATGGCCTGGCGACTGTCCTCGCTGACACACATCCATGCGGCGTCGGAGTCCGTAAACGGGCTGCTGAGACGGTAGAAGCGGCCGAACTGGATCAGGCGGCGGTATCGCTTCATAAAGGCAATCTGTGCTTTGACCATTTCCTGTTCCTGCAAGGTGAGCCGATTTAAGTCCAGTTCATAGCCGAAGGTGCCGAAATATGCCACATTGGCTCTTGTATGCAGCGGTGTGTTCCGGAATACCTGATGGTTGGGCACTACCGATACATGGCTGCCCATGCTGCTGACAGGATAGCAGAAAGAAGTGCCATACTGGATCTTCAGGCGTTCCACCGCATCGGTGTCATCGCTGGTCCAGCCCTGAGGCGCATAGTATAAAAGACCCGGATCAAACCGTCCGCCTCCGCTGGCGCAGGATTCAAAAAGTACATGGGGAAAAGCGCCGGTCAGCCGTTCGTACAGGTCATAGACTCCCAGTATATAGCGGTGGAACACTTCTCCCTGCCGGTCAGCCGGCAGAGCGGCGGAGTAACATTCGGTAATGCTCCGGTTCATATCCCATTTCACATAGGAGATGGCGGCTTCCTTCAGCAGCTTTTCCATCTGGCGGTAGATATGCTCCACCACCTCCGGGCGGGAGAAATCCAGCACATATTGAAAACGGCCGTGGGAGTCGTGCCGGCCGGGCGTATGCAGGATCCAGTCCGGATGGGCGCGATAAAGGTCGGAGTTGTGATTGACCATTTCCGGTTCAAACCACAGACCGAATTTCAGCCCCAGTGCTTCGATACGCCGGGCCAGCTCTGTGATGCCGCCGGGCAGGCGTCTTTGGTTGGGGGTCCAGTCTCCCAGCCCGGCGCGTTCATCGGTGCGCTGTCCGAACCAGCCGTCGTCCAGGACGAACAGCTCCACACCGCTCTCTCTTGCCTTTTCGGCCAGAGAGAGCAGGCCGTCCAGGGTGAAGTCAAAATAGGTGGCTTCCCAGTTATTGATGAGGATGGGCCGCTCTCTGTCACGCCAGTATCCCCGTGCCAGACGCTTCTGGTACAGGCCGTGGAAGGTCCGGCTCATACCGCCCAGTCCCTGATCCGAGTAGACCATAACCGCTTCCGGTGTCTGGAAAGATGTCCCAGGCTCCAGTTTCCAGGAAAAACCGTCGGGATGGATGCCCAGCAGGACGCGGGTGGTATCATAGGTGTCCACCTGTGCCTGTGCCAGGAAGTTGCCGCTGTAGATCAGGCTGAAGCCCATGACTTCTCCCTGTGTTTCGTCTGCGGTGGGACGTTTTAACACAAAAAAGGGATTGTGGTTGTGAGAGGAATGTCCCCGCAGACTGTCCACTGCGGTAATTCCCTGTTCCAGCCGGCGTACTTTGGGGTGACGTTCTCTGGCCCAGGCGCCGGAAAACTGGATCCATTCGTAAGAAGCGTCCGGCAGATCCAGGCACAGGCTCATGGCCCTGTCCAGATGAACACTGTCGGTTCCCTGATTGGTGAAGCAGGCGCTGCGGGTCAGGATGCCGCCCTGAGAAAATATGGTGTATCGCAGTACCAGCTCCACATGAGTCAGCGGGTCCGCAAGGTGCAGGGAAAGTGTGCAGGCCTCGTCCTCATGTTCGGTATACGTAGCGGGAAGTCCTTCCAGAACGGGCTTTCCGCTTTGTATTTCATGGCTTTTGTATACAAAGTCAGAGATCCGGCTGCCGTTTTTCTGCAGAATCTCCACCGCAGGATGACGGAAATCGGTGGTTCCGTACAGCCCGTATTCCTGTTTGATATGTTCCAGGGAAAAGAAATTGCTGTCATCAAATACCCAGGAGGACATGGGGCGGGAAGCCAGTTCCAGCAGGTAGGAAAAATCTTCCTTGTCATGAATCCGTTTTCCGAAATACAGATGCCCCATCTGACCGTTGGGCAGTACGGTCATCAGATAGCTGACGACATCGTTGCAGAGATGAAATGTTTTTGGCGTTTTGTGATAAAAAACAGGCATAAGTTCCTCCTTGTTATACGATTATTCTTACATTCCACAGCATTATAACACTATTTTTGGTTATGGTGTTGAATTTCCCCGCTTTTTTTTGTAAACTGAATATGTTGATAATTGATGATTTTTCACTTTTCAAAAATGAATGGTCATTTTAGAGATGAGGAAGATCCGACATGCACCGGAGGGCATAAATTACATGAAAAAAGCAATGAACCAATCGTTACTTACCCTGATCTTAAACGGGTTTTCCATCCTTGCGCTGCTGCTTATGGCATATGCGCTGTTTGTTTATGGCGGGGCCAGCAGCCAGCTCAATCAGGCCAATGAGGATCGTTTCGCATTGACCTATAATGCCAATCGTTTTATGAACGGTTCGGCTTATCTGACCAACGAAGTGCGGGCTTTTGCGGCAACGGGGGATCAGGCGCATTATGACAATTACTGGAATGAGGTCAATACACTGAAAAACAGAGATCTGGGCGTTGCCGCCATGCAGGAGATCGGCATTACCCAGGAAGAGCAGGATATGATCAATAAGATGGCGTCGATTTCCAATGAGCTGGTTCCTCTGGAAGAAGCGGCTATGAATCAGGTAAAGGAAGGGAAGCAGGAAGAGGCCTTTCTTTATGTGTACGGGCCGGAGTACAGCGCTGCCATCGGACAGATCAATACACTGAAGGAAGCCTTTCTGGAAGATCTGGACGTAAGGACTCAGGGGCAGGTGAACGCGCTGGTTCATGAGACAAACGCTATTAAGATGGTTATGTTTGCCGCGCTGGCAGTGGTCCTGGTTTTGCAGTTAATCAATATGCTTCTGGTCAGATGGCGGGTTTTGCGGCCTGTTGCTATGATCAGAGATCAGATGGTTGAGATATCCAAAGGCAATCTTTCCGCAGACTTTTCCTTAACACCCGACACTTCCGAGATCGGGATGCTGGTACAGTCCATTCATGAGACGAAGCGGGAACTGAAACGGTATATTAAGGACATCGATTATAATCTGGCACAGATGGCCCAGGGAAATATGAATCTGAGAATGGGAGATACCTATCGGGGAGAATTTCTGCCGATTCATAATGCCATGCGCCAGATACTGGATGCTTTGAACGGCGCTCTTTCCCGCATCAACCGGACAGCAGAGCGGGTGTCTGAGGAAGCGGGCCGCATGGCCAACAATGCGGAGATGCTGTCCAACGGTACGGTGGAGCAGGCATCGGCAGTGGAGCAGCTTTCATCCAGCATCCAGGAGATTTCCGTTCAGGTGAGCCGGACATCTGCAGATTCGGAGCAGGCAAAACAGTCGTCCAACAATGCAGTGGCTGCACTGATGGTCTGTGATGAGAAAATGGCTGCGTTGACGGCGGCCATTGAAGAAATTTCCAGATCATCCCGACAGATCGGCGGTATCATTAAAACCATTGAAGATATTTCCTTCCAGACCAATCTGCTGGCACTGAATGCGGCAGTGGAAGCGGCGAGGGCAGGAGAGGCCGGCAAGGGCTTTGCCGTTGTCGCAGACGAGGTGCAGAGTCTGGCAAATAAGAGTTCGGAATCCGCACAGAATATTACGGAACTGATTGAAAATTCCATCAAACAGGTACAGTATGGCACCACGCTGTCAGCGGATACCACACAGGCGCTGATGGCGGTCGTGGAAGGCGGTAAACAGTCCACGGAAATGATAGAACGGATTGCAGAATCAGCTATGCAGCAGGCCCAGTCGCTGGAACAGTTGACACAGGGGATGCGTCAGATCAGCGATGTGGTACAGACCAATGCGGCCACGTCCCAGGAGGCAGCTTCTTCAGCAAGAGAGCTGGAAAATGGGGCAGGTGAATTAAAAGATTCTGTTCACAGGTTCCGTCTCAGGTAAGGAGGGAAGCCGTGGGATTTTATGAAGAATTGAGCAAAGAAATGTCCTATGCGCTGCGTCATGCACCCTGGGAATATGAACTGGAGATGGATGAGGAGGGCTGGGTTTCGGCCGGGCAGTTGATTGACGGACTGCACAGAGAAGCGAAGTGGCAGCAGATTGGCGAGCAGGATCTGCAGGAAGTGATCCGGGTATCGGAAAAGAAACGGTTTGAATTAAAGGATGGCAGAATCAGGGCCTTTTACGGACATTCTGTGCCGATGAGGATCGTCAGGGAAGAGAAAAGGCCGCCGGATATTTTGTATCATGGTACAGCCAGAAGGTTTGTGGAATCCATAAAAAGCAATGGGCTGCTGCCTCAGGAAAGGCAGTATGTCCACCTGTCCCAGGACAGAGAAACAGCGGAGCGGGTGGGAAAGCGGCATGACGGCAAACCATGTATTTTGGTCATTGATGCCAAAAAGGCCTGGCAGGAAGGGGTAAAATTCTACCTGGGCAATGAAAAGGTATGGCTGGCTGATTATGTGGACAGCCGGTATCTGCTTTATGACAATAGAAAGTTCTAAAGCGTGCTTTCTATTGTTCCGGATGAAAAGGGATGACAATAGAAAGCTGTCTGCAGGGTGCAGAGCATGCTTTCTATTGTTTTTTATCCAATAGCGGCGGTTTGGAAATATGCCGCTAAAGCGCCTGCCGCAGGCGGAGAACCCTGCAGGCACGATTGTTTTAATATGAAAACATACGTTTGGAAGGGGTAGGGAGAGAATCATGGCAGAAGAAGGACAGAAATCAGAACCAGTTAAGATTTTGGTGGCAGACGATGTGGAAATCACCAGGTTTGTTCTGCGGGATATCATCCAGGAGATGGGATATCAGCCGATGCTGGCAGAAAACGGGGTACAGGCATTGGGGATGGCAGAACAGATACGGCCCCAGCTTATTATTCTGGACGTGTCCATGCCGGAAATAGACGGATATACGGTTTGCAGACAGTTAAAGGAGCGTGTGGAGACAAGGGATATTCCTGTGATATTCATATCTGCCTTTGACGACCCGGCGGATGTGGTGGAAGGATTTGATCTGGGCGGAGAGGATTATATTACAAAGCCTGTCATTCCGGAGGTGGTAAAGGCACGCCTGCGGCTTCATTTAAAACTACATCATGCCAACGAAAAGCTGCAGGAAATGAACCGGCGGCTGCAAAGCTCTGTGGAACAGCAGTTACGTCAACTGGAAATAGAGAAAAAGAATATCCTGTATGCGCTGATACGTGTGGCAAGGGAGAACGCCTGCTATGACGACAATCATATGGAGCGGCTTTGCGGCAACTGCCGGATTCTGGCGGAGGCGATGCAGTTGTCAGTAGGTTTCGGAAAGTTGATTTCCGATACCTTTATTGAAACGCTGGAGCTGGCAGCGCCGCTCTGTGATCTGGGCAATGTGTCCATACCGATAGAGATTTTGCAGAAAAAAGGTGCCCTTTTGCCGGAAGAGCAGGCTGTAATGCGAAAGCATGCTGCCATTGGCGCCAGAATACTGGAGGATATCCGCAATACAGACGATTATAATGATTTTCTGCAAATGTCCATTGAGATCGCCCATTACCACCATGAGAACTGGGACGGAAGCGGTTATCCCTGTGGACTGAAAGAGGATGAGATTCCTTTGTCAGCGCAGATTGTGGCAGTGGCAGGCGCATATTGCGCCCTTACGGAAAGCCGTTCTTATCGCGCTTCTTTTAATGGAGAAGAGGCGCTGGCCATGATGGAAACGGATGCAGGGAAAAAATACAATCCGGCGATCTTAGAAATTTTTAAGAAAATTCACAGACAGTTGCGGTGAACAGGACTGGAAAAAAGTATGAAGCGGAGGAGTCGAGGGTCAGAATCAGCACATCCATGTCCGGAAATTGCTGATTTGAAAAAGGAGGTACACTGTATGAAAGTGTTGTTGATCGGAGGAACAGGGACCATCAGTATGGCGATATCGGAAAGGCTTATAAAAGAGGGGCATGAGCTGTGGCTGGTCAATCGGGGAAACCGCAATCATGGACTGCCGGAAGGGGTACATATGATACGGGGAGAGATTCAGGACGAAGATAGTATGGCGGAAAAGCTGGGGAATCAGCAGTTTGATGTGATTGCAGATTTTATTGCGTTTACACCAAAAGATGTGGAGCGGGACTTTCGTCTGTTCCGGGAGAGGACGAAACAGTATATCCTGGTCAGTTCGGCTTCTGCGTATCAGAAACCGTCGTCGGATTACCGGATCAATGAAGGGACGCCGCTGGCAAATCCCTATTGGGAATATTCCCGCAACAAGATCGCCTGTGAGGAAACGCTGATGCGGTTTTATCGGGAAGAGGGATTCCCTGCAACGGTCGTGCGTCCCAGCCATACCTACAGCGAACGGTCGGTACCGGTGGGAATACATGGAAAACAGGGCAGCTATCAGGTGCTGAAACGGATGCAGGAAGGCAAAAAGGTATTGATCCATGGGGATGGTATGTCGCTCTGGACCATGACCTTTTCCAGTGATTTTGCAAAAGCCTTTACCGGGCTGATGGGAAACATCCACGCTATTGGAGAAGCGGTGCAGATTACCAGTGAAGAAACACTGACCTGGAATCAGATTTACAAAGCGATTGCAGACGCACTGGGTACAGAGCTGCGGGCATGTCATGTATCCAGTGAATTTCTGGCATCCTGCTGCCCGCCTGATCTGGATCTTCGGGGCGGCCTGCTGGGGGATAAAGCGAACAGTGTGGTATTTGACAATTCCAGGCTGAAACGTCTTGTGCCGGATTTTACCGCTTCCGTGCGTTTTGATCAGGGTGTGCGCAGGGCAGTGGAGTATGTTCTGAGCCACGGAGAATGCCGGAGGGAAGATCCGGAATTTGACGCCTGGTGTGACCGGGTGGTGGCAGCACAGGAGGAAGCGGCGGAAAATGTGCGCAGATGGCTGCAGATGGGAAATGCTCACAGACAGGGTGACATGAAGAAGATCATGTAAAGTGGAGACAGTAAAATGGTTTTGATCAGAAATGAGGAAGCAAAGGATTATCAGGCTGTGGAGAAGATGACACGGGAAGCCTTTTATAATCAGTATATTCCGGGATGTGTGGAACATTATCTTGTACATGTGATGCGGGAGCATGCTGATTTTATTCCTGAGCTGGATTTTGTGCTGGAAGTGGACGGAGAAGTGGCAGGCAATATTATGTATACCAGGGCTTTTCTAAAAGATACAGCAGGTGAGAAAAAGGAGATTCTTACCTTTGGACCGCTTTGCATTGCCCCGCAGTATCAGCGCAGGGGATATGGGAAACGACTGATGCAGCATTCTTTTGAAAAGGCGGTTTCACTTGGCTATGATGTGATTGTCATATTCGGAGCGCCGTCAAACTATGTATCCAGCGGATTTTGGTGCTGCAAAAGATTTCATATCTGCACGGAAAACGATAAATTTCCCGCCGCCATGCTGGTAAAGGAATTGGTTCCTCATGCTCTTGACGGCAGAAAATGGTATTATCATGAGAGTCCCGCAATGGCGATTGAGGAAGCAGATGCACTCCGGTATGATGAAACTCTGGAAAAGAAGGAGAGAAAACATCAGCCCAGTCAGGAGGAGTTTTATATTATGAGCCATTCTTTTGTGGAGTGAGATATGCTGTTTTATATACGAAAAGTCACAGGATAAGGAGCAGACCGGTCGATGTATCAATATGAAAAGGCAGGAAAAGAAACAAGGGGAAGGGAACGGGTAAAACGGAATGATACCGGGATTCCGCCGCAATTGAAGCGGAGAGTGGAAGAAAGCAGCGGCCTTTCCCTGGATGATGTACGGGTGTCCTATCATTCGGACCGCCCTGCCAGGCTGGATGCATATGCATATACACAGGGAAACCGGGTGTACATCGGTCCGGGTCAGGAGCGGCATCTGCCCCATGAGCTGGGGCATGTGGTCCAGCAAAAGCGGGGAATCGTCCGGGCCGATACCCGGCATGCAAGCGGCGTAAAGATGAATACAGACCCGGTTCTGGAAAGACAGGCGGACGAGATCGGCAGAGCCGTGGGTGGAAACGGGATGGTACAGGGGATGGCAGTATCCGATGGGCCTGTGCAGAGAAATCCTTTTGACAAGTCGGCTGACAGAGAATGTGTGGGAGGACTTCCACAGACAGCGCATCACATCATACCGCAGAATCTGCTGAAAGCAGCGCTGAAATTATTGAACCGGGAACAAAAGCAGGAACTGTATTGGCGCGCCGGTGTGCCGTGGGTTCGGAAGGATCAAACAGGGAATTTTACAGAATCAGATCATGTGAGTTATGTAAATCAGTACAATGAGACAGAAGAGGATTATCTGATCTGGCCCCAGGGGAATCTTTTTTATGGGCCAAATACAATGATGCGGGCAGAAACAGGGGAAAAAGAAGGATTTGACTATGATGCAAGATATATGGGCGTAATGGATCAAAAAAGATTTGATAGGATGAAGGAGATCTATGATGGTTTGCAACGCGCACTGAATGAAAGGGATGCAGGCCAATTGTTTGATATTCTGAAAGAGTTTTACGGGCTGACCGCACTGGAAGGTTTCGAACCCAGGATGGAGCCGCCTTTATTATCGGCTGCTGACATGGGCAAAACAGATGAGGGGGAAGGACATGCAGAACCAGGTGAGGCGGAGGAACAGGCAGACCTGAGTGAGCTGGAAAGACTGATGGCTGAAAGCAGAGTACCTGTTTTGCAGGCGCCTGCCGCATACAGTCAGGACGACTGGGTGGAAATCACGGAACAGAAGGAGCTGGAAAAGATAAAAAAATACCGGAATAATATAGGACGCTATACTTATTTTAAGGTGCCGGTTGACCAGACGGCAGGGGGAGAGATACCCCCAGGATGTGCCAGAGGGTCAGGAAATATGTGGCAATACCAGTACAGGGACAACAGTAAAACAGCAATTATAAAAAATATAGCGGGGATTATCAGCCTGGGGGCAAATGGTTCCTTTCTTCTGGCAAATTTCAGTAAAAACCCTGTCTTAAGGCAAGATAATGCAAGTATCACGGTGTATTTGCCGGCGCGGCTGGTAGACTATATCAACTCTCTGGAAAATATGAGAGAATTGAGAAACAGGATTGCAGAGTTGGAAAAAAACCAGTCCGAAATTGTAACTGGTTTATTGCAACAGTTTGGCCGGGTCGCATCTCAGGTTATGGGCTCAGCCGGATATGAAGAAATGACAGAGCACTGTCCATTGATTGCATTCTGTAACAAAACAGTCAAAAGATATAAAGGAAAGCCGATTCCGTTGGACAATATAGATCAGGAAAGGCAGTCGGCCGACCTGCAGGCCGAATGCAGCATGCTCCTGTCCGCGTATGTGGAAATCAATATCTATTTTACAGAACTGGAGCGATGGTTCGGCATAGTGGGAGCAAAAATCATGGAGCTGAAAAGTTCCGGTAAATCTGGTGAGGAGGGACAAGGCAGAGAAGCGGCAGAAGAGCTTTTCAGAATCGAAAGTTCGTTTGCAGTATTGCGGGAAAGGCTTTCGGAAATCCTGATGACAAGAAGAGTAATATACGAAAGTGTATTTTCTGATACGGAAGCGCTGGATAAAATTTTCCGGGGTTATAGTACGTAATTGGACAGCATGGTGATTTCACTTGTATGATTCCTGTAAAGTTATGGGAAAATGAGAAGGAAATCCTGAAACCCCGGCCAGAGATATAACCTGATAGTATAAACTGATAAACCAATCGAGACTTCTGCGGAAGCCTCGATTTTTTTATACTAAAGAAAACCAGCCAGGATTTTGCAGGCTGAAGCTGGAAAGGAGTCTGAAATATGAATAAAAGAAAACAGTTTTTATCTGTTCTGCTGGCGGGTATGATGATAGTCCCTGTGACCGGCTGCGGGCAGACCCCGCAGAATCATTCCGGTGACCGGAGAACTGACAGAGGCGATCAGGGATGCGTATCCGGATAAAGACGGCCTGACGGAAGCTCAGCCAGTCTTGGGTCAATTTTGCCAGGACCGGTGCGCCCCGTGCGGAAGGGCTGCCGCAGTGGGAGCCGTACACCCGTGAAAGCGGAGGGACGCGGATGCAATGTAAGGAAGCGGTCAGGACAGAACCGCCGCAGAATGAAAAACAGGAGGATGATAGTATGATAAGAAAAATGAGTATGACAGCGCTGCTTATACTGCACAGGGCGGTGTGAGCCGGGTTGTGGATCTCCCGAAGGAGGGCATTACGGGAAACGACCATTTCATGTTCCAGGATCTGAACAATGACGTGATTGCAGACCATGTGGAAAACTGGATTGTGGAGAATGTGAAGTAAGTATTGCAGAATAAGAAAACGGACGGATGGCCGCAGTGAATGAAGCGAAAGTTTTTTACTGCGGCTATAACAACACTCAAAGAAGGTGGTAAAAATGAAACGGAAAAATATTGTGTGCGCAGTGGCTCTGTTGGTATTGGGGCTGGTTGGATGCGGGGCAGAAGAAATGTCCGGCAGCCGCAATGGCGATGTGGTTTCCGCAGCAGAGGAAACTGCCGGGAAGGATCAGATCACGACAGGTACGGAAAAAGAGCTCTCATCGGGCGGTTCCAACATTCTGATTGCTTATTTCTCCGTACCGGAGGATGTGGAAACGACAGATGCGGTTGCCGGAGCCAGTATTGTAATCAGGGACAATGAAAAGATGGGAAACACTGAATATGTGGCAGGTTTGATTCAGCAGACAACGGGCGGTGATTTGTTCCGTATTGAGGCAGCGGAAGCCTATCCGGCTGACCATGATCCGTTGATAGACCAGGCAGCGGATGAGCAGGATGAGAACAAACGTCCGGAACTCTTAAATCATGTGGAAACTATTGAACAGTATGAAATTATAATCCTGGGATATCCGAACTGGTGGGCGGATCTGCCGATGCCGGTCTACACGTTTTTGGAAGAATATGATTTGGGAGGAAAGACAATCATTCCCTTTGTGACACATGGCGGCAGTGGCTTTTCAGGTACCCTTAATACCATAGCAGAGTTGCAGCCGGATGCGCAGGTAAGTGAGAACACACTTTCCCTTTCCAGAAACAGCGTGGCGGACAGTGAGAAAGAAGTGGTATTATGGGCGGAAAGTCTTGGGCTGAATGCGAATTAAACATGCATATGGGGCGGATAAAATATTTCAAGTAAGAGGTTTGGTCAGATGGAGGATGGAAATGGAATACAGAACATTGGGAAATAACCTGACTGTATCTGCAGTGGGGCTTGGTTGTATGGGGATGAGTCATGCCTACGGAGCGCCTGCAGACAAAAAAGAAATGAAGGAATTGTTAGCGGAGGCTGTGGAGACAGGATACACATTCTTTGACACGGCGGAAGTCTATGGTACGCCGGAAAATCCTCACGACAATGAAGAACTGGTAGGAGAGGCGCTGAAGCCGTATCGGAATAAAGTAGTGATTGCAACCAAATTCGGGATTCATTTTGATATGGACAGCAAACAGGTCAATAAACCTCTGGCGCCGGATTCCAGACCGGAGGTGATCCGTGTTTCGGCAGAAAATTCTTTAAAATGGCTTGGAACAGACCATATCGATCTGTATTATCAGCACCGTGTGGATGATTCCGTTCCTATTGAAGAAGTGGCAGGGGGTATGCAGGAGCTGATACAGGACGGAAAGATCACGCATTGGGGGATTTCTGAGGCTGATGAAGCAACGATACGCCGTGCCCATGGAGTCTGTCCGGTAACGGCAATCCAGAACCGCTATTCCATGATGGCACGCTGGCATGAATCGCTCTTTCCTGTACTGGAAGAGCTAAAGATCGGTTATGTGGCATTTTCTCCTCTGGCAAACGGATTTTTGTCTGCAAGGTATGGGAAAGATTCCCGGTTTGAAGCAGGGACAGATTACCGGAGCATAATGCCGCAGTTTATGCCAGAGGCATTGGAACAGAATCAGAAGCTGCTGGAGCTTATCAGCACGGTTGCGGAGGAAAAGCATGCCACGCCCGGCCAGATTTCCCTTGCATGGATGCTTTGTAAAAAGCCGTATCTGGTACCGATTCCCGGAACCAGGAAATCGGACCGTCTGAAAGAAAATGCAGGGGCGGTGGAAATCAGGCTGACCCCAAAAGAAGTTGAGATTTTGGATAAACAGCTTGAGACGATGGAGATGTCGGATGTATTCGGCGGTACAAAGGTTTTGAATGTCCGGGAATAAATATTTTTAAAAGGAAGAAGGGAAAACTAACATGAGCCAACGAAATATTGTAACATTGAATAATAAAGTGGAAATGCCTGTGGTGGGAATCGGGACTTTTTTGTTAAATCCGGATGAGGCAGAGGCTTCCGTTTTAAACGCCCTGAAGGGCGGCTATCGCCTGATTGATACGGCAAATGCTTATGTGAATGAGAAAGCAGTCGGCAGGGCAATGAAAAAGTCCGGTATCCCCAGAGAGGGAATTTTCCTGGAAACAAAGATCTGGCCGGCATAGAAGAAGAGAGTGAAAAAATTTTGAAAAATACTGTGGACTTTGTTTCCTTCAGCTATTATTATGGGGGTATACAAAGCTGCCGACGGTGACGGACAGTGACAGGCATTTGAGGATGACCAGCTCGATGCGGTTATTGCCAGGATGAAAGAAGCGGAAGTGATCGTGATTGGTTCGGCCCTTTACCGGCACAATATATGCGGTTCTGTGCGGAATGTGCTGGACCGTTTTTACGGTCTGGTGAAAAACGGTGAGTTTTCCGGAAGAAAATTATACTTTCTGTTTCAGGGAGCTTCGCCTGAAAAGTGGATGCTGGAGGCGGGAGAGTATATCATGAAACGTTTTGCAAAGCTCTATGGCATGGAATATGCCGGAATGGCAACCAACAGGCAGGAGGCGGGGAAACTTGGAAACGGTATCTGAAAAGGGATGATTGTATGAAACCGAAGATGATGTTGAAACTGGCGGTGGATATCGGAATGACAGCGGCGCTGCTTCTGCTTATGGCCTATGAACTGATTGGTCAGGCAGCCCATGAGTGGATAGGCATTGGAATGTTTTTTCTTTTTATCCTCCACCATATCCTGAACGGCAGATGGAGCAGAAATCTCCTGAAAGGAAGATACAATCCTGTGCGCGTCGTACAGACGATGACTGTATTACTGTTGCTTTGTGCGATGACCGGCTCTATGATAAGCGGAGTTATCCTCTCCCGACATGCGCTGTCTTTCCTTCCTGTTAAGGGCGGCCGCTCTTTTGCAAGAAACTTACATATGCTTTCTGCCTATTGGGGATTTGTACTGATGTCTGTCCATCTTGGATTCCATTGGAGTATGATGACAAAAATGGCTGGAAAACTGTTCCATAAATCGTCTGCAGTGCGGACGTGGGCAGGGCGTCTGCTGGCAATGGTCATTGCAGGTTATGGCATATACGCTTTCGGAAAGAGGGAAATCGGCAGTTACATGCTGCTTATAAATCAGTTTGTCTTTTTTGATTTTGAAGAGCCGCTAATATGTTTCTATGTGGATTATATTGCGGTTATGGGACTGTTTATTTTTATAGGTAATTATGTCTGTGCAGGTCTCAGGCTCATCGGCGGAAGAGGAAAATAGACAGGAAGGAACACCATATGCAAAGAGCGATCATAATAGGGAGCCCCGGAGCCGGAAAAAGTACATTTGCCAGAAAGCTGCGGGACAAGACTGACATTCCCTTATATTATCTGGATCAGATTTGGCATAAGCCGGACCGGACCAATATCAGCAGCAAAGAGTTCGATTCCCGTTTATATGCTATACTGGATCGGAAGCAGTGGATTATAGACGGCAATTATCTGCGTACTCTTGAGGTACGCATACAGGCATGTGATACCATATATTTTTTAGATTATCCGGTGGCGGTATGTCTTGAAGGAGCACGGTCAAGGATAGGGAAAAGCAGAGAGGATATGCCGTGGACGGAAACGGAATTTGATGCGGAATTTAAAGAGTGGATTCTTCATTTCCCCAAAAGACAGCGTCCGCAGCTCTGCTCACTGATAGAGAAATATCGAAATCAGAAAACTGTACATAGTTTCAGATCAAGGCAGGAGACGGATGATTATCTGGATACAGAAACTGGCAATGCAGAAAGTCAGAAAAGAGGGCCGGATTATGTGCTGTAATTGCAGTATTGTGGACAGTGCTTTTACGGGCGCAAGGAGCAATCCGGATCAGAATCTTATCCCTGTGTACAGTTTATTGTCTGTGTTGGTTTCAGGGGGATTATTGGAAGTTTATGCAGGGGATTGTCCTTTTGAAAACATGATGCAGGTTCTGGAGGAAGAAAAGCATTTTACGGTATGTTTTTATCTGCAATGTGTTAAGTGCGGGGCAATGTATTTTTTAGGGGCGTGTATCCGCGGGACTCCCAGGTATGGAAAAGTAGAGAATATTTCATTGGAAAATATAGAAAATCTACTTTGGGGACGGGAAGGGACTTATTTTCATTCCCGGTAAGAGTATGAGATGGCATTCTGAGAATGCGGGGAATCAGGAGGGAGCTATGAAGAACAGCCAGAGGCCGGGGAAACAGGAAACGAAAGAGAATAACAGGTGTCCTGTCAGTGACTTAAAAAAGATACCAGGTGTGGGTATCAATATGGAGCGGCATCTGCAGAACATCGGTATCCGCTGTATCGCTGATCTGAGAGGGAGGAGCCCGGAGGAATTGTATCATCTGGATGCTTTGAAAAAGGGGTTTGTGGACGATCTGTGTGTGCTGTATGTATTTCGCTGTGCGGTTTATTTTGCAGAGCATGAAGCGCATGAGCCGGAAAAACTGAAATGGTGGTATTGGAAGGACAGAGAGTATCCGGAACGTGTGTGAAGCGCGGGGACAGGGCGGCAAACCAATCGGGCTGTATCGAAAAACAATTGATAATAAACGGGACATGTGATAGAATGAGAAAAAATATCCGGCCCTTTTTCCGCCGGCGGCCTGAGATTCGGACGGCGGGGACGGCTGGTGTGGTGGAGCAGTGTATATGATAAAGCCTGTGAACAGGAGGTTATAAAATAATATGGAACAGTACAAGCAGGAATTCATTGAATTTATGCTGGATGGCAATGTGCTGAAATTCGGTGATTTTACGTTGAAGAGCGGGCGCAAATCCCCGTTTTTTATGAATGCGGGTTCTTATGTGACCGGCACACAGCTTCGCAGGCTGGGACAGTATTATGCGAAGGCGATCCATGACCATTATGGCCTGGAGTTTGACGTTTTGTTTGGGCCGGCCTATAAGGGGATCCCGCTGGGTGTGGCAACTGTCATGGCGATCAGTGAGCTGTACGGAAAAGATGTGAAATATTGTTCCAACCGGAAAGAAAGTAAAGATCATGGGGATGCAGGGATTCTGCTGGGAAGTCCCGTGCAGGACGGGGACAGAGTGATTATTATAGAGGATGTAACCACCTCCGGGAAATCTATCGAAGAAACGTATCCGATCCTGAAAGCACAGGCAGATGTGGAGATCGTGGGACTGATTGTATCTCTGAACAGGATGGAGAAGGGACAGAAAAGTGACCGGAGCGCTCTGGAGGAGATACAGGAAACCTATGGTTTTCCTACGGCAGCGATTGTGTCAATGGAGGATGTGGTTTCTTATCTGTACCGCCGGGATTATCGGGGGACGGTTTACATTGATGACAGAATAAAAGAGTCCATAGATGCATATTATGCAGTTTATGGGGCAAAAAGATAAAAAGGAGCTGGAGTCTGATGGAAGAAAAGGCATATAAGGTGATGGGAATAACCGGAGGCTTGAACATTACACTGGGCATTCTTGCAATTGTGGCAGGTGTGGCAGGCGGTGTACTATTGATCGTGGGAGGAGGCAGGCTGCTGGCTGCCAAGTCGAAATTGTTGTTTTAGCCTCGTGCATGGTATGATCCACAGGACAGGAGGCAGAAATGGCAAAAAAAAACGGCTATATATTTACAAATAAAGAGCATCCCCAGAGAGGTGTTATGTCAACCGTTTTGGGGATTGTTTCTGCTGTTTCCATTTTGCTGGCGCTTTATCTGACATTTCAAAACGGCGGGATTGCCGAACCGCGCTATGGAGTTGCCGTGCTGACGGCAGTGTTATTTTCCATAGCCGGGCTGGTACTTGGCATTTTGTCCAGAATGGAACCGGACAAATATTATCTTTTTTCGTATCTGGGACTTGTCATCAATACCCTGGTTTTGACAGGCGCCGGATTTATTTTATTTGCAGGAGCATATGGGATATGAATGAAAACAAATCAGAGCAGATGACAAAGGAACGGGCGCTGCTGGTAGGGGAGCGGTTTACACTGGCAGCAGAGCGGATCGCTCAAATCAGGGCAATGTCAGAGGAAGAGAGCGGCATTGCAGAGCGGTATGTACCTTATTTCCGGGAAACGGCAGCCCTGGTATACAGGCTGCTGACGGAGTGGGACCGGCATATACATGAACCGCTGATGGAAAGAACGCCTATTGACAGCCTGCGCACACGGAACCGGAGCCTGTATGAGGATATACTGCCGGAAAACTATGAGTCCTGTTACGGAAATCCGGCTTATGCAGTGAAGCTGTATGGAGAGGAGACGGGCAGACTGCTGGCATTTCTGTATGCCGAGCTGCACAGTCAGATTGCATCGGTTTATGAAGGAGAACAGGAAGAGCTGACCATTCGGATGGAGCTGTTTCTGGAAATCTATCAGGCGTTTGTCTGTGCCTGTGAGGAGGGAAAAGAAGCGCCGTCTTACGGGGAGCTGCGTCAGATTGTATATTGGTTTGTCAGTGACTATTCGGAAACAGAGACAGAAAAGCGGGTGCGCAGTCAACTGGATCCGGAGCAGGATTTTTTCCTGCGGATTGTAATGGACAGTGATCTGAGCGATTGCCGGTATTTGTATGCTTATGGAGAATATATTACCGACTGCGAGGAAAAACTGGCTTCCTATCTAAATACTCTGCCGGAGGAAACGGTCAGAAAGATAGCAGATACGTTTACGGAAGGATATCGGATCGGTTTTCTGGCAGGCGGTAAGGACATCAGTAAGAAAAAGACAGTGAATATCCGTTACCGGGCAGGATTTGAGCGTGTGATCCGGCAGGCGGTTCTGAACTTCCGGAGAATGGGGCTGGAGCCGGTAATTTATCGGGCGTCCTTCAGTATTTTTCACAGGCGGGGAACAGGACGTGTCGGTTTTTGCGGGGCGGATGCCAATAAGCAGTTTTTGTATGACCACCGGGAGGACGAGGCACTGTATCTGGACCGGAAATATGTGGGAAGGAAGCTGGAAGAGCTGAAACGGGCGTATGAACTGGCCAAAGAGCTTGCGGCTGTCCATGGGGGACCGGCCTGTCTGGAAGCCTTTGGAGAGACTCCCTTTGCACCGCAGGCCAAAGAGGAAGCATTGCAGTTAAGCGAAACGCAGCGTCAGCTTTCGGTGGAATATGCATCTGCATCGGGCGGGCTGGTCAATCAATATATCAAAGGCGAGGAGCGGAGCTTTACCATGATTGCCTTTCCGGTACCGGAGATCGGAGAGTGTTTTCCGGAAATATTTGACGCGGTCATTCAGATCAATACGCTGGACTACAATCTGTATCAGAACATACAGCAGACAATGATCCATACATTGGATCAGGCAGAGTATGTGAGAATCAAAGGCTTCAGAGGCAACAGGACGGATCTGAGAGTGGCTCTGCAGGCACTCTCAGATCCGCAAACAGAGACACTTTTTGAAAACTGTGTGGCAGATGTGAATATTCCTGTGGGTGAAGTATTTACATCTCCCAGGCTGGAAGGTACCAACGGTCTGCTGCATGTGACCCGGGTGTATCTGAACGGGCTGGAATACCGGGATCTGGAACTGACTTTTACGGACGGCATGGTGACGGCATACCGCTGCGGCAATTTCCCCACGGAGGAAGAAAACCAAAATTACATCAGGGACCATATCCTGTTTCATCATGACAGCCTGCCAATGGGAGAATTTGCCATCGGAACCAATACCACGGCTTATGTGGCGGCAAGAAAATATAACATCGGGGATAAACTGCCTATTCTGATTGCGGAAAAAACAGGTCCCCACTTTGCGGTGGGTGATACCTGTTATTCCCACAGCGAAGATCTGCCGGTGTACAATCCGGACGGCAGGGAGATGGTTGCCAGAGAGAACCGTTATTCCCTCCGGCGTCATGAGGATGAGACAAAGGCTTATTTTAACTGTCATACGGATATTACGATTCCCTATGATGAGCTGGGAGAGGTGACTGCAGTGTCAGAGCAGGGGGAATACCCCGTGATCAGGAACGGCAGGTTTGTACTTGCGGGCTGTGAGGAGCTGAATCTTCCGTTTTCAAGTATTGACGATACACAGCTCACATAATAAAATAGAAATAAGCTGAGAAAAGGAGACAGAGTATGGCACAGGTTTCAATCGTAATGGGCAGCGATTCTGATATGCCGGTGATGGCAAAGGCTGCTGATATTTTGGATAGACTGGAGATATCCTATGAGATGAGGATTATTTCCGCCCACAGGGAGCCGGATGTATTTTTTGAGTATGCCAGAGGCGCCGAAGAGAGAGGGGTCAAAGTGGTGATAGCGGGAGCCGGTATGGCGGCCCATCTGCCGGGGATGTGCGCGGCGATTTTTCCCATGCCGGTGATCGGGATTCCGATGCATACCACTTCCCTGGGAGGAAGAGATTCCCTGTATTCCATTGTACAGATGCCTTCCGGGATACCGGTTGCCACGGTTGCCATCGGAGGCGGTGTCAATGCAGGCCTTCTGGCGGCCAGGATACTTGCCGTATCGGACAGAGGGCTGCTGGGGAGACTGAAGGAGTATACGGCAGAGATGAAGGAAAGTGTGGAGAAAAAGGACGCCCGTTTACAGGAAAAAGGATATCAGGAATATTGAGAAGGGACAGGGAGAAGAGACATGGATTATAAAAGCGCAGGCGTGGACATCGAAGCAGGATATACTTCTGTGGAGCTGATCAAAAAACATGTAAAGGAAACGATGCGTCCGGAAGTAATGGGCGGTCTTGGCGGTTTTTCTGGTTTGTTTTCCATGAAAGCCTTTCAAAAGATGGAGCATCCCGTGCTGGTTTCCGGTACGGACGGTGTGGGCACGAAGCTGAAGCTGGCCTTTCTGATGGATAAGCATGATACAGTGGGGATCGACTGCGTTGCCATGTGTGTCAATGATATTGCATGCGCCGGAGGAGAACCGCTGTTCTTTCTTGATTATATTGCCTGCGGTAAGAATTATCCTGAGAAGATAGCGGATATTGTAAAGGGTGTGGCGGAGGGCTGTAAAGCCGCCGGCGCCGCGCTGATCGGCGGTGAGACTGCAGAGATGCCCGGCTTTTATCCGTTGGAGGAATATGATCTTGCCGGTTTTGCGGTAGGTGTGGCGGATGAAAAGGATCTGATTACCGGCAGGGACATCAAAGAAGGAGATGTACTGATCGGTATGGCCTCCAGTGGGGTACACAGCAATGGATTTTCCCTTGTGCGCAAAGTGTTTACGATGACAAAGGAAAGTCTGGAGACTTATTACGAAGAATTGGGCAGTTCACTGGGTGAGGCATTGCTTGCCCCTACCCGGATCTATGTGAAAGCGCTGCGGGCCGTGAAGGAAGCGGGAATCAAAGTCAGGGGCTGCAGTCATATTACAGGGGGCGGCTTTTACGAAAATATTCCCCGTATGCTGCCGGAAGGCATGTGTGCCGTGGTGGAGAAGGACAGTTATGAAGTGCCGGCTATTTTCCGTCTGCTGCAGAAAGAGGGCGGTATGGATGAGAAAATGATGTATGGTACATATAATATGGGGATCGGGATGATGCTTGCGGTGGATGCTGAAGATGCGGAACGGACAGTGGCAGCTCTGCAGACAGCGGGAGAGACGCCATATATTGTAGGGCGGATCAAAGCCGGAGAAAAAGGAGTTATCGTATGCTGAGGGTACTGGTCTGTGTATCCGGCGGCGGTACGAATCTGCAGGCATTGATAGACGGTGTGGAGAGTGGACAGATCAGGAACACGGAAATTGTCCGCGTGATCAGCAATAACAGGAATGCATATGCGCTTACCCGTGCAAAAGCGCATGGTATAGAAGGGGTCTGTGTTTCTCCGGGAGATTTTTCCGACAGAGAGACCTTTTATCATGCATTTTTGCAGGCAGTGGATGAGGCTTCTCCTGACCTGATCGTCCTGGCCGGTTTTCTTGTCGTGGTTCCGGAGGCGATGATACAAAAATACAGAAACCGTATCATCAACATTCATCCTTCGTTGATTCCTTCTTTCTGCGGGACCGGATATTATGGGTTAAAAGTGCATGAAAAGGCGTTGGAGAGGGGTGTGCAAATCACCGGAGCCACAGTACATATGGTGGATGAAGGAACGGATACCGGGCCGATACTGCTTCAGAAAGCGGTCCGGGTAGAGCCGGGGGATACGCCCCGGACATTGCAGCGGCGCGTTATGGAGGAAGCAGAATGGGAGCTGCTGCCTCAGGCAGTGGATTTGTTTGCCTGCGGAAAGATTATCGTGGAGCATGGCAGAATAATGATTGCACAGTGAGAGGAATGCACAGGAGGAAATCATGAAGATTCTAATCGTAGGAGGCGGCGGCAGAGAGCACGCCATTGCTGCAAGCGTGGCAAAAAGTAAGAGAACGGAAAAGCTGTATTGTGCGCCGGGGAATGCGGGCATTGCACAGATTGCGGAGTGTGTGCCGATCGGCGTGATGGATTTTGATGCACTGGCGTCGTTTGCAAAGGAAAAAGAAATCGATCTGGTCATTGTAGGCATGGATGATCCGCTGGTAGGCGGACTTGTGGATGTGCTGGAGCAGGCGGGCATCCGGGTATTCGGGCCACGGAAAAATGCGGCAATTCTGGAGGGAAGCAAGGCATTTTCCAAGGAGCTGATGAAAAAATACAACATTCCCACTGCGGCATATGAAATTTTTGATTCTCCCGGCAAGGCGCTGGCTTATCTGGAAACGGCTTCTCTGCCTGTTGTGTTAAAGGCGGATGGACTTGCGCTGGGGAAGGGCGTGCTGATCTGCAATACAAGGGAAGAGGCTTATAGCGGCGTAAAGTCGATAATGGAGGAAAAACAGTTCGGCGATGCAGGCAACCGGCTTGTAGTGGAAGAGTTTATGACGGGCCGTGAGGTTTCTGTGCTTTCTTTTGTGGATGGGAAAACGATAAAAACCATGACTTCGGCACAGGATCATAAACGGGCAGGCGACGGTGATACGGGGCTGAATACAGGCGGTATGGGTACTTTTTCACCCAGCCCTTTTTATACAGAGGAAGTGGATGCTTTCTGCAAAGCGCATATTTATCAGGCAACGGTAGATGCTATGGCGGCAGAGGGCAGACCTTTTCATGGGATTATCTTTTTTGGACTGATGCTGACGGAACAAGGACCCAGGGTGCTGGAATACAATGCCCGGTTTGGTGATCCGGAAGCACAGGTGGTGCTGCCGCGTATGAAAAATGACATCGTGGATGTGATGGAGGCATGCATCGATGGAAAACTGGATCAGGTGGATCTTCAGTTTGAAGAAAATGCGGCGGTTTGTGTGGTATTGGCTTCCGGCGGGTATCCGCTTGCTTATGAGAAAGGATATCCCATATCCGGTCTGGAGCATTTCCGGGAAAAAGAGGCAGACGGATATTTTTGTTTTCATGCCGGAACAAAAGCAGCAGACGGGAGGATCGTGACCAATGGGGGGCGTGTGCTGGGCATCACCGCCACCGGGAAAGACCTGAAGCAGGCCCGTGCCAGAGCTTATGAAGCCACACAGTGGGTTTCTTTTGAAAAGAAGTATATGCGTCACGATATTGGCAAAGCCATTGATGAGGCGTAGAGACAGGATAACAGCCAGGGAGGTGCGTCAATATGGAAAAAAGATTTAATGAAAATGATATTTACCATCGGCCTCTTACTTGTGAGAAATGCGGCGGCATTATGATTTTTAAAGGCGTGGGGGAGTATCATTGCGAAGATTGCAGAAATGTGGAGTATGACGATTATGGGAAAGTGCGTTTGTATGTGGAGAAGCACAGAGGGGCTACTTCATCGGAAGTGGCACTGCAGACCGGTGTCAGCCAGAAATCGATTCGTCAGATGCTGAAGGAAAATAAGCTGGAAATTACGCAGGATTCGGCGGCGTTTCTTCGCTGTGAGGTCTGCGGAGCGAGTATTCGCGGCGGCAGGCTGTGTTCCAAATGTGAGATGGACTATCACAGGAGAATGGAAGATGAGCAGCGGCGCGAGAGTAAGATGCAGGGGTTTGGAAAGGCAATGGAGAAGGAAGAAGGTGCCAAGCGCTTTAAGCGTGATTATTAAGGAAGGATACTAAGGAAAATGAGAATGACAGCAGAAAAAGCAGGGAAGAAGGGTCTTTATATACTGGCAGGGATTGTGGCCATGGTATATATGCTGCTCTTCGGCGGAAATGCGATGGTCAGTTATGCGGCTGAGATCAGGACGATAACGGATGCAAAGATCAGAAGTGAGGCAGATACCGGCAGCGCTCAGGTCGGGAGTGCCCCTCAGGGGACCACACTTTCTGTGCTGGGAGAAACTCAGGGTGCCGATAACAATACCTGGTATCAGGTATCGGTAGATGGACAGACTGGTTATATCAGGAAAGATCTGACAGAGGATGTTGACGGCGGCAGCGAGGCTTCCGGTACCGTGGCCCAGACAGATATTACATCCGGTGTGATCGGCGGCAGCAGCGTTACTGTACGGAAGGGGCCTTCTACATCGGCGGGAAAAGCGGCAGGTGCGGAAGCCGGCGCCACAGTACGGATTACGGGAGAAGCGCTGGGGGACGACGGCAGTACCTGGTATCAGGTGGATGTAGACGGTCAGAGCGGCTTTATTCGTTCCGATCTGTTTGATGAAGCCGGATTTGCACGGGAAGGCGGCGAAGAAGGTATTCCGGAGGGGGAAGGAGAAGGCGGTGAAGAGACTCCTGAGGAGCCGGCGGAAGGCGGCGAAGAATCGCCGGAGGCAGCTGAGGGAGGAACGAAGGTCGTCAATGTGCTTTCAAGCAAAGTCATTCCGGATGGTGTGGATATAGAGGATATGGAAATCGATGCGGACACTTTGGCCGGATGGGTTTCCGATGAATATTATCTGCTGAAAACAAGGGAAGAGAGCGGAAACGAGGATTACTATATTTATGTTCTCAGTACCGGTAAGCTGGAAAAGCTGAAACTGGCCGGCAGCGGGTCTTTTTCTTCTCTGATGGACGGCAGTGGTAAATTTATTGTCATCGGAGTGGGAGTTTTGGTTGTCATATTGATCATTGTATGCATTATGCTTGCCGTAAAGCTCCGCGGATATCAGGAATATGACGGATACAGCGGCGGAAGAGGAAGAAGAAGCTATGATGATGACGATGATGACGAAGAAGAATATGACGACGATGAGTATGACGATGACGAAGAATACGATGACGAAGAAGAATATGACGACGATGAGTATGACGATGACGAAGAAGAATACGATGATGACGAAGAAGAATATGACGATGACGAAGAAGAATACGATGATGACGAAGAAGAATATGATGACGATGAGGAAGAATATGAGCGTCCGGTAAAAAAGCGCCGCTGGAGTCCTAAGAATTTTCTTTCCCGGCGTGAAGAATATGAGGAGGATGAGGACGACGAGGACGAAGAATATGAGGATGAGGACGACGACGAGGATGGTTATGATGATGAGGAATATCTGGATGACGATGACTTTGAGTTCGAGTTTTTGAATATGGATGGGAAGGACGATTTCTGATAGACAGTCAGTGCTGGCAATAGCCGGCGCTGACTGCTTGTATATGCGCAGGCCCGTGCGGGGGACGCTGCACACAGGAAAGGGCTTGTATTCCGGGCATATAGTTTTGCTTGACAAGTCGGATATGCTGTTATAATATTTGTATAACAGAAGGTGACAGTATGATAATTGAACTCGATTTTAACAGCGACGAAGCGTTGTATATACAGTTACGCAATCAGATTATTCTGGGAATTGCAACCACCAGGCTGAAGGAAGGAGATGCACTTCCTTCGGTCCGTCAGCTTGCAGAAACGATCGGCATTAATATGCATACGGTGAATAAGGCTTATACGGTACTGAAGCAGGAAGGGTATGTGAAGGTGGACCGGCGTAAAGGCGCCGTGATAGCCGTGGATATTGATAAGATGCGGGCCATGGAGGATATGAAAAAAGAGTTGCGTGTGCTCTTGGCAAGGGGAAGCTGTAAGAATATTTCCCGCGAAGAGGTGCATGCTCTTATAGATGAAATCTATGAAGATTATGGAGGACTGGAATGATGCCGCAGTACACAAAGAAAGCACAGACTGCGCTTTCGATGGCAAAACAGACAGCAAAAGAGCTGAGACAGAACTACATTGGGACGGAGCATATATTGTTGGGACTGCTCCGGGAAGATACAGGAGTCGCGGCGAGAGTACTTCAGGATAATGGGGTAGAAGAAAATAAGCTGATTTCCATGATTTATGACCTGATTGCACCGGGGAATTTTGTTCCGGTAAAGGAACGGGATGGTTTTACGCCGCGGGCTGAGAAAATATTGCAGGAAGCCGCCCGTCAGGCACAGCGGTTTCGAAGTGAAGAAATCGGAACGGAGCATATATTGCTGGCAGTTCTGAAAGAAGGGGACAATGTGGCTGTCAGACTGCTCAATACTATCGGGATACAGATTCAAAAGCTCTATGTGGACACTCTTCTGGCTATGGGACAGGACGGAAATCTGTACAAAGAGGATCTGGGCTACAAAGGCAAAAAGAAAAAAGACAAGGGCGGGAGTACGGAAACACTGGATCAGTTCAGCCGTGATCTGACCGCACTGGCCAGAGAGGGGAAGCTGGATCCGGTCATCGGCAGGGAGACCGAGATCCGTCGGGTGATTCAGATATTGAGCCGCCGTACCAAAAATAATCCATGTCTGGTGGGTGAACCGGGGGTAGGCAAAACCGCAATCGCAGAAGGGCTTGCTCTGAATATTGCAGAAGGAGAAGTGCCGGAAACCATACGAAACAAAAGAGTGGTTACGCTGGATCTGTCCGGTATGGTAGCAGGGAGCAAGTACCGGGGTGAGTTTGAAGAGCGGATCAAGCGGGTTATCCGGGAGGTGACAGAGGACGGTAATGTGATTCTCTTTCTGGATGAGCTGCATACCATCATCGGCGCCGGCGGAGCAGAAGGAGCCATTGACGCTTCCAATATTTTAAAGCCTTCTCTGGCAAGAGGGGAAATACAGTTGATCGGCGCCACAACGATTGCAGAGTACCGCAAATATGTGGAGCGGGATGCTGCACTGGAGCGGCGTTTCCAGCCGGTGACGGTGGAGGAGCCGACACAGGAAGAGGCGGTCCGTATCCTGAACGGAATCTGCGGCAGGTATGAGGAGCACCATGGTGTAACCATTACGGAAGAAGCGATTGAGGCTGCTGTCCAGCTTTCCGGCAGATACATCAATGACAGGAATCTTCCGGATAAAGCCATTGATCTGATTGATGAGGCTGCAGCGGCAATTCGTTTGAAGCATATGAATATTCCTGAAAATCTGCGGACGATGCATGAGGAAATTCAGAAGATGGATCTGCAGATTGAGCGTTCCATCCGCATCGAGGCATATCTGCAGGCGGGAGAGATCAGAAAGAATCAGGCGAAGCTGATCCGGAAATATGAGAGGGCGATGGCTGCGTATGAAAGCAGGGCGGCAGGACGGAAACTGGCCATCGGAGAAAATGAGATAGCCGATGTGGTGTCTGACTGGACGAAGATACCGGTATCCAAGCTGGCCGAAAAAGAGAGTGAGCGGCTGTTAAAGCTGGAGTCTATTCTGCATAAACGGGTCATCGGTCAGGAGGAGGCCGTTACGGCTGTGGCCAAGGCAATGCGCAGAGGCAGGGTGGGCCTGCAGGATCCCAACCGGCCGATCGGTTCGTTTCTGTTTCTGGGACCTACCGGTGTGGGAAAAACAGAGTTAAGCAAGGCGTTGGCGGAAGCCATGTTCGGTTCGGAGGATGCTTTGATCCGGGTGGATATGTCGGAATATATGGAGTCGCATTCCGTATCCAAAATGATCGGTTCTCCGCCGGGGTATGTGGGGTTTGACGAAGGCGGGCAGCTCAGTGAAAAGGTGCGGCGCAATCCGTATTCTGTGGTGCTGTTTGATGAGATAGAGAAAGCACATCCGGATGTCTTTAATATATTGCTGCAGGTATTGGATGACGGACATATCACCGATTCCAAGGGACGGAAGGTAAGTTTCAAAAATACGATATTGATTATGACTTCCAATGCGGGGGCGCAGCGCATTGTGGAACCGAAAAATCTGGGTTTTGCAATGGAGGTATCGGAAAAGAAGGACTATGAAAAGATGAAGTCCGGTGTCATGGAAGAAGTAAAGCGCGTGTTCAAACCGGAGTTTATCAATCGTATTGACGAAATCATGGTATTCCATCCGCTGAACAAAGAGAATATGAAGGATGTGGTATCTCTGCTGACGCGGGTACTGGCAGATCGGTGCAGGGAGCAGATGGGGATCAGGCTGACCGTCACACCGGCTCTGAAAGAATATATCGTAGATAAATATTCTGAGGTGAAAATGGGGGCGCGTCCGATGAAGCGGGCTATTCAGACGGTGATCGAGGATGCGCTGGCAGAACAGATTCTGCAGAAAAAAATCGTACCCGGAGACAATGTGACAGCGGGACTGAAAAAGAAACAGGTTGTCTTTTCTGTGAAAAATGAAAGACCTGAGAATGAAAATACTAAAGTATGAGGAGGAAACAAAGATGGCAGTAGTAGAGACATTGATACAGACAGAGGCAGACGGAAGTCTCAGCTTCGGCAATCACAGTCTGACGGAGAAGGCCAAGAAAGAGGATTTTGAACATGGCGGCGACCTGTACAAAGTGAAAACCTATGCTACCATGACAAAGCTGGAAAAGAATGGTATGTTTGCCTATGAGTCAGTTCCCGGAACCAGTGTGACTCATTTTACAGAGGATGCGGACGGTGTTACTTTTACCGTAGAAGGAAAAGAGGATGCACAATTGACCATCGGCCTGCAGGATGAAACGGAATACGAAGTGTTTATAGACGGGACGGAAATCGGCAAGATGCAGACCAATCTGGGCGGTAAACTGAGTATCAGTGTGGAACTGTCGGATGCAGGTGAGGTAACTGTGAAAATCTGCAAATAGGAAATGCCAGGCCGGATTTTGAAGGAGAAGAGAAATGGGAAAAGGCAGGACAACGACAGTTTTCTTCTGTCAGAACTGTGGGTATGAGTCTTCCAAGTGGATGGGACAGTGTCCGGGATGCAGGCAGTGGAATACACTGGTGGAAGAGACGGTTCCGGCAGCTTCAAAAGGGGCAAATGGCATGAACAGGACGAAGGCTTCGGCGCGGCAGGAGCCTTCGTCTTTGTCTGCCATTGCCATGCAGGAGGAAGAGCGGGTCAGCACGCATATACAGGAGCTGGACCGGGTGCTGGGCGGCGGTATCGTACCCGGCTCTCTGATGCTGGTAGGCGGTGATCCGGGCATCGGCAAATCCACATTGCTTTTGCAGGTATGCAGACATTTATCGGATGATGGCAGAAAAGTGCTGTATATTTCCGGTGAGGAGTCATTGAAACAGATCAAACTGCGTGCCGTCCGGCTGGGAGAATTTACGGATCATCTGCTGCTTTTGTGTGAGACAAACCTGGGCAGTATTGAGGAAATCATTCTGCAGCAGAAGCCGGAAGCGGTGGTAATCGATTCGATTCAGACCATGTACCATGATGCGGTGTCGGCAGCTCCGGGCAGTGTGTCACAGGTCAGAGAGGCCACGGGAGTTTTGCTGCGACTGGCAAAGAGTATGGGTGTTTCGGTTTTTATTGTGGGACATGTGACTAAGGAAGGGACGGTGGCCGGACCCAGGGTTCTGGAGCATATGGTGGATACCGTGCTGTATTTTGAAGGGGACAGACACGCGTCCTACCGTATCCTGCGGGGCGTGAAAAATCGTTTCGGCTCTACCAATGAAATCGGTGTTTTCGAAATGCGGCAGGACGGGCTGGCAGAGGTAGCGAATGCTTCGGAATTTATGCTGAGCGGCAGACCCAGAGACGCCAGTGGTTCTGTCGTGGTTTGTTCTATGGAGGGCACCAGGCCCATCTTGCTGGAGATCCAGGCGCTTGTATGCAAAAGCAGCTTCGGCATTCCCAAAAGGCAGGCCACCGGTACGGATTTTAACCGGGTCAATCTGTTGATGGCGGTGCTGGAGAAAAGGGTGGGTCTGCCTCTGTCAAATTGTGACGCATATGTCAATATTGCAGGTGGTATCCGCATGACAGAACCGGCGATTGATCTGGGAATTGCGATGGCGGTGGTATCCAGCTTCCGGAACAAGCCTGTAGAGGAAAAGCTGATTGTGTTTGGAGAGATCGGCTTAAGCGGAGAGGTCCGTTCGGTAAGTATGGCAGAACAGCGCATTGCGGAAGCGGCTAAGCTGGGTTTTACTTCCTGTATCCTGCCAAAGTCGGCAGAAGAGATGCTGCATAATTCCGGCGGCATGGTAAAGGGGATTGAGATAAAGGGAGTCTCCAGTGTGCAGGAAGCGATTCGGTTGATTTAAGGAAGAGGGCTGTCTCATGGCGGGATGGTCCTTTGTCATATCTAAAGTCAGGTGGTAAAGTGGAGGGTTTTATTATAGTGTCCCCATGGAAAACGAGCTTATCTTACAATGCTATAAAGGAGTTGATTGTTTCTACTGAGTCATCGGGACACGAAAACTTCTGGGAGTATGACGGAGAATTTTTCATGCTGTTTTATAACAGGTTTAAGAACACGCTTTAAGCAGTGGGAATTTTTTCCGAAAAGGAGATATATAAAACCCTTTAATATATAAAAAAATCCGAAAACACCGATATTTCAGGCCTTTCCGGACACAACAAAAACAGGGGAAGAGGGAATCGAACCCCCGTTAACGGTTTTGGAGACCGCCGCACTACCGCTGTACTATTCCCCTGTATTGATGAGCTTATCACCGACGATAATTATAGCATACCTTTATGAATATCGCAAGTATTTTTTGACAGGAAGAGCGGAAAAATGGCGGAAGCTATTTCTGATTGTCGGGGCCGTTTTTCTTTCGGAACTGGGATGGGGACATACCGTAATAGTTTTTAAAAGCCTTGCTGAAATAATTGTTGTCCGCATAGCCCAGTCGTTCGGAAATGCTTTGTATTTTAATATCCGGATTGAGCAGCAGATCCCGCGCACGCTGCATCCTTATTTCCTGTACATAGGTGTAAATACCGCATCCGTATTTACTTTTGAACAGTTTGGACAGATATTCTTTGGAGAAAAAATATTTGTCTGCAAACATGGAAATTTTAATATTGGTATTATAATTCTTATCCAGATATTCTTTTATGATTCTGACAACCTCCTCCGGAGGCACATCACTTTGGGACTCCTGTATGGAAAAATCCGCATGGGGGTTAATTCTCAGGATGGCTTTTTCAATGGCTTTATTCAATTCCTCCTGAACAATAGGTTTGAGCAGGTAATCACATGCGCCGAATTTGATGGCGGATCTGGCATATTTAAAATCATCATAGCCGCTGACTATAATATACTGGGCGTTTGGAAATTCGGCGGAAGCCTGTTCCAGAAACTCCGCGCCGTTCATCATCGGCATCTGCATATCCACAAAACAGATGTCAGGACGGAGTTCCCGCATAGCGGAAAGCGCTTCTTTGCCGTTTGCGGCCGTTTCCGGCGGCATGATATGGTATCGGTTCCAGCTTCCGAGTCTCAGGATGGCGATCTGTACCGGTTTTTCATCGTCAATGATCAATGCTTTATACATGGGGCACCTCTTTTGCAGCGGGCAGGATTAATGTGATTCTGGTGTAACTTCCGGGTTGTGTTTCTATCTTGACAGATGCTTTTTCCCGATAGAGCAGATGCAGGCGTCCATAGAGATTGGCCAGTCCGATGTGACTGTTTCCGGGAGTGGCGTGCTGGGTGCGGAAGGATTCCCGGATGGCGGAAAGCTGGGCAGAATCAATGCCGCAGCCATTGTCGGAAACGGTAATGGAAAGACTGTCGTCTTTCAGATAAGTATGTATGGCAATGGAGATGGAGTCTCTGTCCGGCCCAAGGCCATGCAGGATAGAGTTTTCCACCAGGAGCTGAATGCTGATTTTGGGAATGATGTAATCCTGCGTATCCGGTTCCACGGAAAAAGTAACCTGCAGCCTGTCATCCATTCTCATTTTCTGGAGCAGCACATAATTTTTGACGTATTCCATTTCCTGACAGAGTGGGACACAGTCGCCGCCTTTGATGGTGTAACGAAGCCCGGATGCCAGAGAAGTAATCATATTATAAATCTGTATCTGTTCATTGACAAGTGCCTCTGTGGCGATTGCCTGCAGGGAATTATAAAGAAAGTGGGGATTGATCTGGGCTTCCAGGGCGGTGATACGGGCAGTCTTTTCCCGCAGCTCTGCCACATAATTTTCCTGGATCAGGCGGTCTATGTGCCGGATCATTTCATTGAAGCTGCGGGAGAGATTGGAAATTTCCAGACTGCCGCTGATGTCAACAGTGGAAGTAAAATCTCCCTTACCTACCGCGATCAATTTGTTGGCCAGGATGGTCAGAGGCCTGGTCAGGAGGCGGATCAGTATGATGATAAAAAGCAGCAGAGCCAGACTGATCAGCAGTCCGGTAGCCAGGATAGAATAACGAATCTGGGCAATCTGTTCATCAATATAAGAAACCGGCAAAAATGCCAGCAGTCTCATATGATAGGTATTGCCTTCCGCACAGGTAACCAGAAACGGATGCCCATCCAGAATACAATACAGGGAATCACCGGGAGTGAGGCTCCCTGTTTCCAGCAGAATGTCCTGCGAAGAGGCGGAGAGCAGACTGTCGTTTCCTGAATGAAGAAGCAGACCGCTTTCATCTGTCAGCGCGATAAATTCACCGGGTTTTTGGTGATTGGTGCTCAGCGATTCCCAAAAGGTGTTATCAACTGCCACATCGATCAGAACCAGCGGTTCTTTGGTTTTGATCCGCAGCAGAGAGTGGGAGTAATGAAACAGCACATCTGTATCTTCGGAGGGAGAAATTGCATGGAAATAAGGATAGTTGATACATTGCTGATAATAGTCGGAAGCAACGATTTCCTGTTCGGAAAAAACGTGTGTTCGCAGTCCGTTGTTCGTCCGGTCAAGCTGCAGAGCGTGATTCATCAGATAGAAATGCAGATGTTTCAGATCGTTCCGGGAGTAAAAATAAGCCCTCATCTGATTTTTCAGATAGGATTCTTCGGCAGGCAGAAGAGGACCGTCCTTTTCCACGATCTGTGTAAAGGTACGGTCATAACAGCTTTGTACACAGAACCGGGAAAGTTCCTGTATATAGTTTTCCAGCTCCTGGATTTCCATAGAAAGTACGCGGCTGGAGCTTTCGGTTTCTGTCTGTGTGATGACCTGCAGACTTCTCTGGTAACTGGTATAGATCAGATAAAAACAGACAGAAAAGACCAGCAGAGTGGTAAATGCTGCAAGCTGCATCCAGAGAGGAAAATGATTGAGAATATGATCGATTTTTTTATGTTTCATTTGCTGTTCCTTATAGTGGGAGTCATACCTTCCGGTATGGCTCCTGTTTCTATGATGATAAATTATATAATATATACAGATTCAGTTCAATTTGCAGGCGTGGGTTTGTACACTTTTTTACCATAAACCGTTTTCTTTTTTCTATTTTCCATACAATCTGCACGATTTACAATGAGACTGTACATAACGAAAAGGAGGATGTGATATGCAGGAATGGATTATGCTGGAAGAAAATGGTCTGAGGCTGGTATTTCTGATTACAGAGGAAAGACAGGTAAAGTTCCTGCATTTCGGTCAGGATGCTTTTCGGAAAGACAGCCTGAGCAGGGAGGAGATGCGGGGGTTTCGCCTGGTGGAGGCTGAACTTGCAGGACTGGACAGGCCCCAGGAGAGACACGGGACAAAGTATATTGTAACGGCTCCGGGGTATCGGATGGTCTATGACGGGCACAGCGATTACCGCAATGACTGGGGCAGGAAGCTGGAGATCAGGACAAAGGATGAGGAAACCGGGCTTTATATTACAAGTCATATGCAGTTTTATGACGGCATATCTGTGCTCCGGACCTGGCAGGAGGCAGAAAACCGGGGAGAGGAAATGCAGACGCTTACTTATCTGTCTACGTTTACACTGAGCGGAATCGAGAAGGAGGGGCTTTTGTCTGCGGATGAAAAGCTACGTATCGGGATTCCGCACAATTCCTGGCAGCGGGAGCTGCAGTGGAAATTTTACAGTCCTGCGGACCTGGGAATATGTCAGGTGCAAAAGGGGGAACTGATTCGCTCTTCCAAAGCCGTTGGCGTGACCAATACCGGAAATTGGTCCGCCAAAGAATATCTGCCTGCAGGCAGTCTGGAAAATACGGAAACAGGCAAAACACTGTTCTGGCAGATTGAGCATAACGGTTCCTGGCATTGGGAAATCAGTGATCAGACGGGACATCTGTATCTGCAGCTTTCCGGTCCGACGGAAAATGAATCCCATTGGTTTCAGAATCTGCACCCGGGAGATACATTTTGTTCTGTACCTGCAGCCATCAGTGTGGGGAATGGTTTTGAAGGAGCGGTGGGGGAAATGACGCGCTATCGCAGACAGATACGACGCAGGAACAAAGACAATGCACTTTTGGGCGTGATTTTCAACGACTATATGAATTGTCTCTGGGGCGATCCTACCTGGGAGAAAGAAGTGCCGCTGATTGAGGCGGCAAAGGAAGCAGGCTGTGAATATTACTGTATCGATGCCGGATGGTACAGTAAGGGTCCCTGGTGGGACAGTGTGGGAGAGTGGCAGCCCAGCAAGGAACGTTTTCCTGACGGGCTCAGGAAACTGACGGATCTGATCCGGGAAAACGGTATGATTCCCGGACTCTGGCTGGAGATTGAAGTGATGGGGATCCGCTGCCGGATGGCGCAGAAAGCGCCGCAGGACTGGTTTTTTATGCGGCATGGTAAAAAAGTCTATGACAGAAGCCGGTATCAACTGGATTTCCGGAATCCTCAGGTACGGGACTATGCGGATTCGGTGATCGACAGGCTGGTAACAGAGTATGGTGTGGGTTATATCAAAATGGATTATAACATCGAGCCGGGTATCGGGACAGAACTGTATGCGGACAGTCCGGGAGCCGGGCTGCTGGGACATGAACGGGCGTATCTGGCATGGCTGGACGGCGTTTTTTTGCGGTATCCGGATTTGATCATTGAGAACTGCTCCAGCGGAGGACTGCGGATGGACTATGCCATGCTGACAAGACACAGTATCCAGTCCACCAGCGATCAGGAGGATTATCGTCATTATGCTACGATTGCTGCCAATGCACCCGCAGCGCTGACGCCGGAGCAGGCAGCGATCTGGAGTTATCCTCTGGCAGACGGTGATGCGGAAGAGACTATTTTTAATATGGTCAGCGCTATGCTGCTGCGTATCCATCAGAGCGGTAATTTGGCAGATCTGGATCCGGTGCGCAGAGAGCTGGTGAAGGAAGGGATTGCCTGCTATAAGCATCTGCGCCGTGACATTGGATCGGCACTGCCAATATGGCCTCTGGGCCTTTCTTCCATTGGAGAACCCTGGGTTTGTCTGGGCCTTTTGCTGGAGGGCAAAGTCTATATCGCGCTTTGGAAGCGTCAGGCAGAGAGCGATGTGGTACAATTGCCGATTCTGGCATTTCTGGGCCGGGAAATGAAAGTACAGTTTTTATACCCGTCCGGGGAAATATGGCATACGCAGACGGTAGCATGGCATCCCCGGACAGGACAGCTTACTGTCAGGTTGCCGGGAGAATATCGGGCGAGACTGTTCTGCCTGACGGAAAAAGATGATAATTGGGAAGGAGAGGTGTGATGAAACCAAAATCGGGAAAGTCAAAGAAATGGAAGGAATATATGGAGTCGGTATTGTTTACGGTTCCGGCCATGCTTCTGGTAACCGTTATGATGTATATTCCTTTTATCATGAGCGGTTACTATTCTTTGACGGAATGGAATGGTATAGCAAAAGAACCGGTTTTTATCGGGCTGGACAATTTTAAAAATATTTTTACCGGAGGCAGTGAATATATGGGCGCCGTATGGTTTACGGTGAAATATACCATAGGTTTTGTTATTTTTGCCAATGTGATTTCTCTGCTGCTGGCAGTGGCACTGACACAGAAATTTAAGTTTGTCAATGTATTCCGGGGGATTTTCTTTATTCCTTATATTATGAGTATGACGATCGTGGGCTTTATCTGGAAGTTTATTTTTACTCAGGGATTTGCCAAGCTCTATGAAGTGACGGGCTGGGCATTCTGGAATGAGAGCTGGCTGGGCAGTCCGGAACTGGCATTTTATTCGGTGGTGTTTGTGGGAATCTGGCAGGCGCTGGGATTTTACATCGTATTGTATATCGCAGGGCTGCAGGCAGTGCCGGCGGATGTCCTGGAGGCTGCCACCGTGGATGGCGCAGGGAAGATACAGCGGTTTTTCAAGGTGACACTGCCGCTTCTGGGTCCCAGCTTCACCACTTGCATTTTTATGTCTCTGACCAATTCCCTGAAGGTGTTTGATATTATTCTGGCACTGACCAAAGGAGGTCCGGGCGGGGCTACTTACAGCGCCACATTGCAGATTTACAGGGACGCATTTACCAACAATCAGTATGGCATGGGCAGCGCCGAATCTATGGTATATTTTGTGTTTGTCCTTGTGGTGACACAGCTTGTGCTTAAAATTTTCAGCAGCAGGGAGGTGGATTTATAATGACAATGCAGCAAAGACGCATGATGCATAAAGTAATTCTGGTTGCGGCCATGATTCTGGCAGCATGTTTTTATATCTATCCGGTATTTTTGATGTTTATGAATTCGGTAAAGCCTTTCGGAGAGATCGTTTCGGATGCCATTGCATTTCCTACCCAGATGGCATGGGAGAATTACAGCTATGTCATTGATAAGATTGATTATTTTAAATTATTTGCCAATAATGTGATCATTACAGTTACAGGGATTGTGGGAATTGTGGCGTTTTCCTCAATTGCGGCCTATATTCTGGACCGCAGGAAAAACAGGTATTCCAGGATTGCCTATACCATTATTATTACACCGATGCTGATTCCCTTTCAGACGATCATGATTACGCTGCTGAAATCCATGAATGTGCTGCATCTTTCCGGCAGTAAGCTTGGGCTGGGTGTGCAGTACTGGGGATTCGGCATTCCTATGGCAACATTTATCTTTTATAATTTTATGAAAACCATTCCCAAAGAAATTGATGAGAGTGCGGTGATTGACGGGGCAAGTACTTTTCGCACCTTCCGTTCCATTATCTTTCCGCTGCTGAAATCGGTTACGGTTACAGTGATCGTATTGGATGTGATGTGGATCTGGAATGATTTCCTGCTTCCGCTGCTGATGGTAAACAGCAGCAACGAAACCAAGACACTGGTTCTGGCGGCTTACACTTTTGTAGGCCAGATGAATACAAAATGGCATTATGCCATGACAGCTATGGTACTGGCAGTGGTTCCTTCCATTCTGATTTTTATTTTCCTCCAGAAGTATATTGTGGACGGAGTGGTGGCCGGTGCGGTAAAGGGCTAGTCAGAAACAAGAACGCAGCGGACAGCATTGTCCGGGCGAACAGGAAAGAGAGGTAATGATATGAAAAAGAAACTGATAAGTATGCTGCTGTGCGCAGCAATGGTGGGCGCTATGCTGACAGGGTGCGGTTCTTCTCCGGACACACCGGCAGCGGAGGGCGGAGCGGCCTCCGGTGAAGGCGGCAGTGCAGAGACAGGCGAAGAAGCGGAGATTTATATGTTTATCAACTCTCCGGAGTATGCGGATGCCATCAATGAACTGATTGATGCTTATAAAGAAGTGGCTCCGGATGTAACCATCAATTATGAAACCACACAGAATGATTATCCCACCATGCTGAAGGCAAAGCTCAATTCAGGGGATGTGCCGGATATCTTTGCTTCCACTTCCGGAAAAGAAATTGATGTATACAAAGAATGGTCTTACAATATGGAAAATGAACCGCTGGCGGAAACGATGGATCCCGCAGTGGCAGAAATGATGAAATCTCCTGAGGACGGCAGCGGGCTGTATGGCATTGCCATCAAGGGTAACTTTTTCGGCCTGATTTATAATGAGGATATCTTTGCAGAATGCGGCATTACCCAGTTCCCGTCCACCTTATCTGAGATGGAGGCAGCCTGTGAGAAAATTTCCGCAGCAGGATACAGACCATTCAGTACAGGTTTTGGAGAATGGTGGGTATTTAAGCATATCTGGCAGCATTACCTGGATGCAGCGGCAGAAAACGCAGGTATGGATGCAGCGTCTCTGGTGGCGGCATTCGAAAAGGGCGAAGCAAAGATTTCCGATTATCCGGAGCTGTATGACAATTTCTTCCGGATGATTGATCTGGCAGTGAAATACGGCGATGCAAAGCCGCTGGAAACAGGTCTGGAAAATGAAGAAGCAGCATTTGCCAATCAGGAAGCGGCTATGATGCTGGGACAGGGCGCATGGGTGGAAGCAGATATTCTGGCGATCAATCCGGACGTTAAGATCGGTTTCAATGGTTATCCGGTATCGGAAGATGCATCCCAGTGCCAGGTGATTTCCGGTTCCGATCAGTCACTGCATGTATACAAGGATTCTGCTTCCCTGCAGGCTACAATGGATTTTGTAAACTGGTGGTATACTTCCGATTACGGAAAAGCATGGTTTGTGGATGTGGCAGGGGTGGTACCTCCGGTCATCAGTGAGGGAGAAAGTGAATTTGCCGTAATCAATCAGGGCAATGCCCTGGCAGCGGCCAACGGGACGGCTTCTCTTTCGATCTGTTATTCCACAGACAGTTGGAACCAGACACTGGGTGAACTGATTCAGGCATATATCGCAGGTACGGCTGACAAAGATGCTACCTGTGCTGCCATCGAAGAGCAGTGGCCGGCCATTGAAGGAGCAAACTGAAGCCGGAGCGGATAAGGAAAGAAACAGAGAGGGTTTCGTAAAATGAAATTTACAGAAGGATACTGGTTACGAAGTGAAAATGTGCAGGCTTCCTATGCCTCTTCGGCGTATATGATAAAAGAGATACCGGGCGGCATGCGGGTCGTGGCGCCGGAACATCCCATCGAGAACAGAGGGGATGCGCTGAATGTTGCTACGATTACGGTGGATTTTATCGCCCGGAGCGAATGGGATATAGAGGTTCGGGCCGTGCACTATCAGGCATATGATAAAAAAGAACCCCGTTTTTGTCTGCAGGAAGGTTCCTGTGATGTGACTGTCAGGATGACAGAGCAGGAAGCCGTGATGGAGACCGGAAAAGTAACGGTGCGGGTGGACCGGAAAAACTGGCTGTATCGTTTTGAAGCGGGAGGTAAGCTGCTTACCTCCTGCGGCTTCCGCAATCTGGGGTATATGCGGGTGGGAAAAAGGCCGTCCACCATGTTTGCCAGAGACAATTATCTGGCGGAGGATTTTAAGCCCTATATGATGACAGAGCTTTCTCTGGCGCCGGGCGAATGTGTATATGGTTTTGGAGAGCAGTTCACCTCCTTTGTCAAAAACGGACAAGTGGTGGAATGCTGGAATGAGGATGGCGGTACGGCTTCTCAGGTTGCCTATAAAACGGTACCTTTTTACATGACCAACAGAGGCTATGGCATCTTTGTGGATCATTCCGGTCCGGTGGCTTTTGAAGTGGCCAGCGAAAAGGTGGAATCGGTAGGGTTTTCCATAGAAGGGGAAGCGCTGCGGTACCATTTTATCTATGGTCCCACACCGAAGGAGGTGCTGCAGCGTTATACGGATCTGACAGGTAAACCGGCGCTGCCTCCGGCATGGAGCTTCGGACTGTGGCTGACAACGTCCTTTACCACAGAGTATGATGAGGCAACGACCAGTTCCTTTATTGACGGTATGGCGCAGAGGGAAATCCCTCTCAGAGTATTTCATTTTGACTGCTACTGGATGAAAGGACTGCAGTGGTGTGATTTTGAGTGGGATCCGGATACTTTTTCGGATGTGCCTGCTATGCTGAAACGTTACAGGGAAGAAAAGGGGCTTAAAATCTGTGCCTGGATCAATCCCTATATTGCACAGGGAACGGCCTTTTTCCGGGAGGCAGTGGAACATGGCTATCTGCTGAAACGGGCGGACGGCAGAGGTGTGCGGCAGACAGATCACTGGCAGCCCGGCATGGGCTGGGTGGACTTTACCAATCCAGCTGCTGTCAGATGGTATACAGATAAGCTGAAAACGCTGCTGGATGCAGGCGTGGACTGCTTTAAGACGGATTTCGGAGAGCGGATTCCGGTGGATGTGGTCTATTATGATGGATCCGATCCGGTGGATATGCACAATTACTATACGTATCTGTACAACAGGAGTGTGTTTGATCTTCTGGAACGGGAAAAGGGCAGAGGCGAAGCGGTGCTGTTTGCCAGAAGCGCTACGGCCTGCTGCCAGCAGTTTCCGGTACACTGGGGCGGAGACTGTTCCGCCAGCTATATTTCGATGGCGGAAACATTGCGGGGCGGTTTGTCCTTTGCCATGTCAGGCTTTTCATTCTGGAGTCATGATATATCCGGATTTGAGCAGACTGCCACACCGGATCTGTATAAGCGGTGGGTTCAGTTCGGGCTGCTTTCCACCCACAGCAGACTGCATGGTTCCACCAGTTACCGGGTGCCCTGGCTTTTTGATGAGGAAGCCTGTGATGTACTCCGGTATTTTACCGATCTGAAATGCAGTCTGATGCCGTATCTGTATGCCTGTGCAGTGGAGGCGCATGAAACAGGCGTTCCGGTGATGCGGCCCATGATTCTGGAATTTCCGGATGAGCCGGGCATGAAAAATCTGGATATGCAGTATATGCTGGGTGAAAGCCTTCTGGTGGCTCCGGTTTTTGCAGAAAATGGGGAAGTAGAATATTATCTGCCGGAAGGTACCTGGACCCATCTTCTGAGCGGGGAAGTAAGAGAAGGGGGACGGTGGCAGAGAGATACCTATGATTATTTCAGTCTGCCGCTCTATGTACGGGAAAATACCCTCCTTCCGACCCGGAGCGGTGTGCATGTGCCGGACTATAACTATCAGGAGGATACCTGCTTCGGACTGTATCATCTGACGGACGGTGGCTGCGCTTCCTGTTTTGTGACCGATGAAAAAGGTGAGGACCGGATGCGGGCCGGAGCTGTCCGGGAAGGCAGGCAGATCCGGCTGGAGTTGGATCCTTTGGCAGGTACCCCGTCTTTCTTTCTGCATGGTGTGGAGGAAATACAGAGCATCAAAGGCGGCACGGCAGTGAAGGAAGCGGGCGGTGTGCGCATTCTGCCAGAGGAGAGGAACATTATGGTAGAGCTGTAAAAAAGGCCGTCAAGGGGCTTCCCGGTGTTGACAGAAGCAGGAAAGCAGTGTACAATGTCCCGAAAAAGAACAGAGGAGAAACGAAGGGACATGCGGGTACATGGAAAAGAAATAACCACGATTGTCAGTGATCTGGACGGAACACTGCTGGGGGAGAAAAAGAAGCTGGATCCATTGGTGTTTTCTCTGATCGGAGAGCTTGAAAAACGGGGGGTTACCTTTGTGGCCGCCAGTGGAAGATCCTATAGAAATATGCAGCTACTGTTTGGGCCGATTGCGGACAGATTTCCTTATATCTGTGAAAACGGCAGTATGGCGGTGAAGAAAGACCAGACACTCTTTCAGCAGTGCATTCCCAGGAAGCTGGCACTGGAACTGCTTGATGATATGGACACGATTCCGGAGGTGGAAACGGTTGTTTCTTCTGACAGAGAGCTGTATACACTGGAGGAAAGAGATGCATTTGTCAAAGAGATGAACAATTTTTTCCGGCCTGAGATTCTGGCGGTGAAAGATTACCGGAAGATTGCAGGAGGAATCAATAAGATTTCTATCTGGTGGAAAGGCGGTATACCGGAGCGGGAAGAGAGATGGTTCCATGAACGGTATGACAGCAGGCTGCATGTGACAGACAGCGGAAACGGGTGGCTGGATTTTACCGCGGCGGGAGCCAGCAAGGGAATGGCGCTGCGGGAACTGGCAAAGCTGGAAGGGTTTTCTCTGCAGGAGACTCTTTGTTTTGGAGACAGTGAGAATGATATTACCATGTTTCATGAGTGCGCGGTTTCTTATGCGATGAAAACCGGCAGAGAGCATGTGAAAGCGCAGGCCGGCTATATCTGTGAAGATGTGGCTAAGACGCTGCAGGGTTTTCTGGCAGCAGACGGATCATAGTATTGTGGTGGGGCCGCTCAATAAAACAGCATAGAGTTGTTTTCGGAAAACGGCGTAGCTTCGGCTATGCTGTTTTTCCGTCAATTTTGCTATGGCGAATGCGCTTTTAGACGCAGTAATCGTCAGGCTGCCTGTAAGCTGGCTGTTAGCTTTCACAGTTAATATGGGATTTTCCGGCGTATATACCGGGCAAGCGGTTTCCCTGCTTTTCCCCGCAATCGTTGGTTTGCTCTATTTCAAAAGCAAAGTCCGGGAAAGTAAAAGGCCGATACACCGTACAGGAAATGAGGGGGGCAGCTATGGAAAATGCAGAATGGCTCTTATGCCCGTGTGCAAAAGTAAAACTCATATTAAAGTAAGGGCAAACACAGAATTAAAGAATTTTCCGTTAGTAAGTTCAGTGATCAAAGAGCCGGACGCTCAGACGAAGAGCCGCCTGTCCGGTTTTGCGCTGCAGAGCATGGGCGAATACTTTGTCTTGCAGGACAAACCGGCTGCATTTGCAGTGAGAGGACAGGGAATAACCGTTGACAGCGAAAAGTTGTCAAAAGCCTTGTTGTGCCTGTCGGAACGGCGGTGGGAACCAGAGCGTAAAAAATATTTAATTTTTCTTTAAACATGTTCATAGATATTGATATGGAAAGCAAAATTGTATATGATAAAGATAACAAACGGTTTCGTTTGTCAAAAGGAAATGGAGGGTGGTACATGATGAAAAAGAAATGGATGGTAATCGGTTTTCTGACGGCGGTGATGTTGCAGACGTCTATGACGGCTTTTGCAGCGCCCAAACAGATGAGTGACGGAGGGGTGTTTGATGCGGAATATTACGCAAGCAGTAATCCTGACGTCAAAGCGATTTTTGGTACGAACGAGCAGAATTTATATATGCATTATAAAATGTTCGGGAAAAATGAAGGCAGGCTTCCGGTAGCGCCTACCACATATGAGACTCCTGTTACGTCATCGGTAACAGGCATGATGGAAAACGGCTTTGATCCGGTATATTATGCAAATAATAATAAGGATGTTGTGGCAGTAATTGGCAACGATCCTCAAAAGTTATATCAGCATTATACCTTATTCGGAAAGAACGAAGGAAGAAAAGGCTGCGCACCGACCAATACATCGAACACGAATACTTCTTCGGGTACATCATCGTCTGAGACAGGCACATATAAATATGGACTTGACGAGACGCAGTATAACCGGGTCGTGCAGAGGGTAGACAGCAACAAGGGGAACGCAAAATCTCTTGTCAGCAAGATCAACGATTACAGAGATGATAAGGATAAGAAAAAGCTTCGTCGCGATGAGGTTCTGACAGAAGCAGCGACGCTGCTGGCAATGGAAATGGATGATCGCGAGAAGGGTTCCAGCACACGTCCGAACGGCAACTCGTATGTCTCTGTTCTCTCTCAGTTCGGTATCAGTGGTTATGATTATCAGGGAATGATCTATCAGAAAAGCAATACTTCGGATATGAATAAGCTGTTGGATGAATGGAAGTCGGACAGCAGTGACAGAGATGAGCTTGTGGATAAGCATTACAAATATGTGGGTGTAGGCAGAAGTAATAAATATTGGGTATTGCTGTTTACGGATTAAGACGCAGAAAATAATTTATATGAAAGAAAGAACATTCAGACCGGGAATGCCGATGACAAGCGGCATTCCCGGTCTGTGTTTTTGGTGACAATAGAAAGTTCGCGCAGATACGGGCAGAGGAAATACGGCGCATATTAATATCCCAGATCTTCATTGACCAGAAAGATCCGGATCCTGCCGGGATGACCGGAGCGGCGGGTGATCACTGTATGACTGCAGATACAGTCGGGTGAGAAGCAGTCGCCACAGCGGCCGTTTGCCTCGCAGGGTGTTTTTTTGTTAAGGCGCTTTACATTGGCAGGTGCTGCAATGTTGCGGACGCGGCCCACGGCATCCTCCAGAGTGACAGAGATTTTGTTGCGGCCCACAACCAGACATACATGAGAAGGCCCCTGTACCAGACAGGCAATCCGGTTGCCATTGCCGTCTATATTGACAAGCTCTCCGTCCAGAGTTATGGCATTGGTACTCATAAAGTAGTAATCGGCCATTACGGTTTTGCTGTATAGTTCTCTGGCCTCCTGGGGCGTTTTGGCTTCCGCCCGGTCGATCAGCGTATAATTCCCGGCTTTCAGCAGATCCATCACTCCGCTTTCCACAACGGACATACTGCCGCCCCAGGAAATCAGGGCATTTTCAGGCAGTGTTTCTTTCAGATATGCGCAGAGGGCGGCACTGTTGTCAAAATACTGTCCTTCCATACCGCGTTTTTTCAGATTCTGGATCAATCCCTGTGACAATGCCAGAAAGGCTTCTTCCTTAGGTGTCATAAAGTACCTCCTTTGTACTATGTGTATGGGTAAAGCGATTGCTTATGCATGTATTTTAGCACAAAGAAACAGATGCTACAAATAGAATGAGACGCAAGCGGGTCAGTTTGGCTCGGAAATCTGACTGACTCCCACATAAATTTCCGAAATTTCATACCATGTGGCATAGTCCACCACGCCGGTTTGCGGCAGGTTGAATATCCCCTGAAAGATCCGCACGGCATCGGCAGTCTGCCGCCCATAGATTCCGTCTGCGGAAATCATAGGAATGGCAGGGTAGTTTTTGGCGATCCGGTTAAGCTGTTCCTGCATCTGTTCCACCTTCTGGCCGGAAGAACCGATGGTAAGATTGGAACCGGGCCAGGAGGGCTATTTACAAACACAACAAATTAATACAGGAACAAACTATATTCATGATTCTTCTGCAGATACCTGTCCTCAGGTATTTTTTTATGTAATAAACAGGAAAAACAATACTCTATGAGAAAATTAAAGTTGATGGTGATCCAGAATTTAATAGCAGCCCATCCAACCAGTGCAGAGGTGGATTTTATCGTATGGCTTTCCAGGTATCAGAACGATGCAGGGACGGTCAGAGGGGTTTATTATAAATCCGTCTGTAAAGACCTGCAGATATCGCCCCAGAGCTTCTACAACGTGATCAGAAGCCTGGAAGAAAAAGAAATCATAAGGGTAAGCAAGGACAATACTTTTTTTGGCGACTGGGATATCGAGATCATGGGGAATGATTTTTCAAAGGCATCCCTGCGCCCCGGGAAGGCGGCAGAAAATTATCTGGATATGGGGAAAGATGTGTTCTATGATCCGGATTTTTTTGCTATGAAAGCGAATGAAAAGCTGATGACAATGCTTTATATAGTCTATGGCAGCGCCGGCAGCGGCCGTTACCATATCGGGACGCAGCTCTTTTTTGAAAAGTACACAGGGCTTTTCCAGGTAAAAAAACGCGCTCTGCAGAATTATCTGAAAAGGATCCGGAAATTCTTTTCCATTGGCGTGAAGGACAGGCAGTACTGGATCAGGCCCCTGCGGAAAAGCCAGGGCAAAGAGAGCGGCCATACAGACAGATCAGAACGGGCAAAGCAGATCGCAGGAAGCCTCTGCAGAAGATTCCGGCTGGAAAGCCCCGGACAGGCACTTTCGGATATCCGGGAACTGGTGGAGCAATATACCTACAATACCACAACAGACCTGGAGCCGGTCTTTATGGAAAGCATCAAAGACCTGCTGAGCAGGAGGAACGGCAGTAAAGAACCATTCAGATGGAAATGGCGGGAGATCAATAAGAAATTCCTGCACAGGATTTTTCTGGAGCATCTTCCCAAAGAAGCGCTTTTATAGGGAAGGATATCGCCTGTATTGACAGGCTTTTTGATGTACAACAAATTAGATATTTTCAGATCAGAGGAACGCAGAGCCTTGCAGCTCTGTTTTTTTATTGCCATGAAATTACGGGAGATGGTTTTCACTGTGGATAAAAATGAGCTTTGTTCTAATATTACGGCATAAAAGAGAAGAAACTGATTCCAGTTTTGCAACACAGAAAAGAGACGCATTCCAAATTTACAGCAACGTCCGCAAAATAATTCTAAAAACAGGACAGAAAGCAAGGGATAGCATTCCAAATCCATGCATATGTGAAACGTAAGAAAATACAGGAATTATAAGGGGTTCAGGTTAAAAATGAAGGGGGAGCATATTTCCTCTATTATATTGGTTTTATAAATTGCCAAGATGGCAATATACTCCATCTGCGCACAGCGCTTTGAAAGCAAGTTTCACTTGTTACAAAAACAATCTTTCTTGTCCCTGGGCATTTTTCCCCTATAATATGCTTAGATGATGAATAAGGAGAGATGGGCGGATGGAAATGGAATTATTTAATATCATTTGCGGCGTATGTTCTGTGCTGGGTCTGGCGGTATCGGTTTTTGCTGCTTCCAAAGTGATAAAAAAAGTGAAGCATGTGAACAAACATAATACAAACAATTTGAAAGGGGTCAATATTGGGGGAGACTTTGTAGGAAGGGACAAAAAGACAGGAAAGTAGATGCATGTTTATAGTCAGATAATGGGAGGCAGTTATGTGGGAAGGAATAAAGAACCAGGAAAGCAGGACAATCAATAAACTGTCAAAGACAAATATAGGCGGGGATTATGTCGGCGGGAATAAGATTGTACATGAACATTACGAATATAAAGAGAAGGTGTTTGAAAACCTTACCCCGACGGCGGATGCGAAACCGGTCTGGTATTTTACAGGGCGGGAAACAGAGCTTGACAACCTGCGTAAAGGAATTGACCGGGGTGAGAAAGCAGTACTTGTCAGCGGGATGGGAGGGATCGGCAAGACACAGATCTGCAGGACCCTGTACCAGGAATATCTGACTCAGGAAGGGAAAGGGCTGTTCAGCCATATCGGGTATTTTACATATGATACGGATCTGGGGACGACACTCGTAAATGGGATGGGGATCCATATTTCTTCAGACGGGAAGGAGAACAGGGAGGCGGCATGGGGAAAACTGTATGACGTATCCAGGACAGGTCGGCTGTTGCTGTTTGTGGATAACTTTAACAGCTCCTTCCAAGCGGATCCGGATATGGAACGGCTATGCAGGCTGCAGGGGGCGCTTGTGGTCAGCTCCAGAAGAAAGTCCCTGGGGGATTTTCTGAAACCGTATCTGATCGGTTTTTTGTCGATGGAGGAATGCCGGGGAATCTATGAAAAGATACAGAAAGAGGGCGGGAGAATCGTCCGTGAGGAGGAAACAGGGAGCCTTTGTTATATCATTGAAAAGCTGGCCGGGTTCCATACGATTACGGTGGAGTTCCTTTCCTTTCTGGCCAGGACAAAGCACTGGGATGCTGACAGGCTGAGGCAGGAGCTGGAGCAGAAAGGGTTCCGTCTGCAGTTCCATAAGGATGGAGAGATCATAAATATCCAGAAATCCTATGAAGCATTATATGATTTATCGGAGCTGTCTGAAGGGGAGAAGAATATACTGGAGGCATTTTCTGCATTCCCGTATCTGCCGTTAGACTTTGAAACCCTGAACAGATGGCTGCTGAAGGATGCCGGGGCCAGCGAAGAGGATGATATCATTGAGGGCCTGTATCAGAAGGGATGGCTGCAGTTCTTTGGGGAGCAGGACAGCTATGCGATGCATCCGGTGTTTGCAAAGTTTATTTATGATAAGAGTAAGCCCGTGGCAGAAGAGCATATGGGGATGATAGAGTCGTGTGAGGATGATATCCATGTATCAGAGGATGGGAGTGTGCTGAGATGTCAGAAATATCTTCCTTTTGCAGTGGAAATTTTAAAAAAATTTAATTTGAGGGAGTGGGAGGAGGGGATAAATTTTTCTTTTGGGATTGCCCGGTTATTTCATTATATGGGAAAATATCTGGAAGCTGAAAAAATATATGAAGAAATTATAAATGTTTGCGAGGAAAGATTTGGGAAGAATCATCCAAGTACAGCAAGAATTTATAATGCTTTATCGGGTGTATATAATTCCTGCGGAAAGTATGAGAAGGCTGAAGAATTATGTACAAAAGCGTTAAAAGTCCAAAAGCAAATGTTGGAAGAGAATCATCCGGATACAGCAGATAGTTACAATAATCTGGCATTGTTATATAAAAACCAAGGAAAGTATAAAGCGGCGGAAGAATTATACAAGGAAGCATTGAAAATCCGGGAGAAAGTGCTTGGAGAAAATTGTCTGGAGACAGCCAGCAGTTATAACAACCTGGCAGGTTTGTATTGTGTATGGGGAAAGTATAAAGAGGCAGAAGCATTATATAAAGAAACGATAATGATTCGAGAGAAAATATTGGGACAGAAGCATTCATCAGTAGCAGACAGTTGGAGTAATCTGGCCATAATTTATTATAGTCAGCGAAAATATAAGGAAGCTGAGGAGCTACATAAGGAAGTATTGAGGATAAGAAAAAAAGTGTTGGGAGAGATGCATCCAAATACAGCAAACAGTTATAATAATCTGGGTGTGATATATTATAATCAGGGGAAGTATGAGAAGGCAGAGAAATGGCATAAAAAAGCATTGAGAATCCGAAAAACCATATTGGGAGAAAATCATTTATCTACCGCAGGCAGTTATCATAATTTAGCAGCGGCATATTATGGACAGGGGCAGTATGAGAAAGCAGAAAAATTGTGTGAAATAGCATTGAAGATTCGGGAGGGAATATTAGGAGAAAACCATCCGGATACAGCAAATAGTTATCAGTGTCTGGCAGGGATCTGTTATGGACAGGAGCAATATGAGAAAGCAGAGGTATTGTACAAGAAAGCATTAAAAATTTTTAAAGAAGTATTAGGAGGGAATCATCCAAATACAAAACAAAGTTATGAGAATCTTTTAAGGACATATATTGCCCAAGAAAAAACGAAAGAAACAGAAGAATTATATCAGGAAGTATCTGTGATTTTACAGGAGAAAGAGAGAAGTATTACATAACAAAATATCATGCAACAAAATATCATGCTCTCAAGAAGCCTTGTTTCTTCATGTAGAATGGAGAAACAAGGCTTCTTTTAATAAATTGGTATTTTTATAAGGAGCAAT
>VSOB01000018.1 GCA_009774625.1 Lachnospiraceae bacterium | reverse complement strand
CTGTGTATTGCATAATCCACTCTGTCTTTACATTTACATCTGCCGCCGCCATATTCCCCACAATACTGTCCAAGAAAATCTGCCATTTTTTTGCGTATCCGGGAAAGTCTCTGACGATAGGCTTCCGGTGTTATTTCCAAAATATCCCCCGCCATACGGCTGTCAATCTTAAACATCGTACCCAATATGAAAATGCATCTGCTTTCTGTATCAAGGCATTGCAGCATCACATTGGTGCAGGACATTTTCAATTCTTCTGCCAATAAATCCTTTTCCACATTCTGTGTTAAATCCGGCACATCCACTGTTTTTCCGTTTTCTATATCATCTCTGTAATACTCAAAACTCAATGGGTACCGGGCGAACATATGCTTTTTATAATTTTTCAGATGATTTACCGCAATACTGAATACCCATGTTGTAAATAAGCTGTCACCACGGAAAGAGGACAGATGTGTAATCATTTTCAATAAAATGTCCTGAGTGGCATCTTCCGCATCGGCAAATGTACCAAGCATCCGCAAGGATAAATTGAATACAATATCCTGTACACTCACAACAAGGGTTTCAAGGGCTTTCTTATCCCCTGCCGTTGCTTCCTCAATCAAAGCCTGTATTTCTTTCTCTGTTTTTTTATTCATATATTTTACCTCCTGTTTTATTAGACACCACTCCCCTGTCTGTGTGACAGAAAAATCTGATAAAACAGGTTCCGCTCCCCTTTGCTTTCCAAAACTTCTGTAAAATTTCTCCTTTATTTATGATACGGCTGTCCATTGGCAATCCGATATCCTCTGTAAATCTGTTCAAACAGAATGACCCGCATCAACTGATGGGGAAAGGTCATATCCGAAAAGCTGATTTTTAAGTCTGCTCTTTGGCTGACCAAAGCATGAAGTCCCAGAGAGCCGCCAATAACAAACTGTATATGGCTTTTTCCCTCCACACCGGCTTTTTGCAGCATATTGGAAAATGCCGCCGAATCCATTTTTTTGCCTGTGATCTCCAAAGTGATCACATAAGCATCCGGCTTGATTTTAGAAAGAATACGCTCTCCTTCCTTTTTTCGTACCTGTTCTTCCTGCGCTGCACTGGCTCCCTCCTTCGTCATCTCATCTGCCACTTCCACTACTTCTGTTCTGCAATATCCGGAAAGGCGTTTTCTGTATTCCTCCACTGCATCCCGGTAAAATGCTTCCTTAATTTTTCCCACGCAAACAATTGTAATCCGCATATCTCTAACCCATCCTTATGGTTTGTCCTTTATGATTCTCCAGGCGTTAAAAAGAAGATCTCTGTCAGCATCCCGTCGGTTTTTTACAAAGGTTCATTGTTTTGTGTATCTTAATACAGGTATACTGCAAAAACACTGCCGCTGTCCGATTATACCGCCTGCAAACAGAAAATACCAGAAAAGCCAGCACTTTCGTACCCATTCCCTGTACAAAAGTCCTGACTTTTTCATTGCAGACAGGATTCTTTCTATTCTTCTTTAAAAAGTTCCGGGTAAAACTCATCAATCAAATTGTCCAGAAATCCTTCTTCAATATTGATAAAGCTGTGAGAAATCAATGCCCTGATCCGTTCTGTCCGTCTGAAATATTTTTCCTCTTCCGAAAGTCCCTCCAGTATCAGGGTTTCCTCTATCTTCTCTGCAGTCAGATTATCCCTGCACCAGTGCAGAATCTGTTCCTTTAAATTACTTTCTGTCACGGCCTCTTTCCGATACTTTCCGGCTGACTGCATGGAACGGACCCCTATGATGAAAAAGATCAGAAACATGGCCCCCATCACGCCATAGCTTAAAATCGCCGCGCTTCCGCCCAAACGAACCGGCAGTACGCCTGCGGCCGACAGCCCCACTGCCAAAAGCCCCAGCGCACCCACTCCCACCAGCGTATATCCGGAATCCTTACAGTCCGCCGCCTTTTGAGCGTTGTCTTTGTAAGCGCCTTTGAGCGGCACGGCTTCGTTTTCATCTCCTGTATCTTCTTTATCGGCAGCGCAGCCGCTCTCGCCCGGCCAGTCAGTGTTATCCTGCTCTTCTGCCTCGTCCGTTTCCTGATACAGTGTTTCCACCAGCTCACTGCCGCAGTCGGCACATACGGTAATGCCTTCCACATATTCATTTTTACATTTCGGACACCATGCCATGACCGTTCCTCCTATGTTCCGTCTAAGTTCCATCCGGCTTCTCGGATAATATCATATGAGCAGCCGTCCTGCCGGAAACCGGTTTTATTTTCCGCTCAGATATTCGTCAATTCCTTTTGCGCCCGCCTTACCGGCTCCCATAGCCAGAATCACCGTTGCCGCACCGGTCACTGCATCACCGCCGGCATAAACGCCTTCTTTTGTTGTTTTTCCATGCTCCTCATCTGCAACGATACATTTCCACCTGTTCACTTCCAACCCCTGTGTGGTGGAAGAAATCAACGGATTGGGGGAGGTTCCCAAAGACATAATTACCATATCCGCATCGATAACAAACTCAGAACCGGGAACCGCCACCGGCCTTCTTCTGCCTGACTCATCCGGCTCTCCCAGCTCCATCCGGATACACTTGATCCCGCTTACCCAGCCGTTTTCATCAGAAAGGATCTCCACGGGATTGGTCAGCAGATCAAATATAATGCCTTCCTCTTTGGCATGATGCACTTCTTCCACTCTGGCCGGAAGCTCCTCTTCGCTTCTCCTGTATACAATGTGTACTTCACCGCCCAGACGCAGCGCCGTCCTGGCCGCATCCATCGCCACATTGCCGCCGCCTACCACAGCTACTTTTTTGCCGTGCATAATCGGAGTTCTGGCATCTTCGTCAAAGGATTTCATCAGATTGCTTCTGGTCAGGTATTCATTGGCTGAGAACACACCGTTGGCCTGCTCTCCCGGAATCCCCATAAATTTGGGAAGTCCGGCGCCGGAACCGATAAACACTGCCGAAAAACCTTCCTCCTGCATCAACTCATCAATGGTGGTGGATTTGCCGATGACCACATCGGTTTCTATCTTAACCCCCAAAGCCCTGACATTTTCAATCTCTCTGCGCACCACTTTCTCTTTGGGCAGACGGAATTCCGGAATGCCGTAAACCAGAACACCCCCTGCTTCGTGCAGCGCTTCAAAAATGGTTACATCGTATCCCATCCTTGCCAGATCTCCCGCACAGGTCAGTCCGGCCGGCCCGGAACCGATGACAGCCACTTTTTTGTCCTTCTTTTCCTTTGTCCTTTCCGGTTTGATTCCCTGCTCGCCTGCCCAGTCTGCGGCAAAACGCTCCAGTTTTCCGATGGATATCGGTTCCCCCTTAATGCCCCTGATACATTTTCCCTCACACTGACTTTCCTGAGGGCACACCCGTCCGCACACAGAGGGCAGGGCGCTGGAACGGCTGATGATCTGATAGGCCTCCTCTATATTGCCTTCTTTGATCTTCTCAATAAATCCGGGAATGTCAATGGCTACCGGGCAGCCCTTGACACACTGGGCATTTTTGCAGTTTATACATCTTGCAGCCTCTTCCATTGCCTCTTCCCTGTTATAACCCAGACATACTTCTTCAAAATTATGGGCACGTACCGCAGGCTCCTGCTCACGTACCGGTACCTTTTTCAACACATCCATTATTTATCACCTCCACAGTTTCCGCACCCGCCATGATGGGTGCTGCCTTCCTGTAATCTCAGAAGCGCTCTTCCTTCTTCTGTCTTATACATCTGCTGCCGTTTCATCGCCTGGTCAAAGTCCACCTGATGCCCGTCAAATTCCGGACCGTCCACGCAGGCAAACTTTACGTTTCCTCCCACAGTCACACGGCATGCGCCGCACATTCCTGTTCCGTCCACCATAATCGGATTCAGACTTACCACTGTGGGAATATGTAACTGCTCTGTCATTTTGCAGACAAATTTCATCATAATCATCGGACCGATGGCGATGCAGACATCATAGGATTTACCCTCTTTTTCCACCAGATCCTGTATGGTCTGTGTCACCATACCGCTTCTGCCGTAAGAGCCGTCGTCGGTGGTAATATACAGATTGCCCGCCACTGCCTGCATTTCCTTTTCCAGAATCAACAGCTCTTTGGTTTTTGCCCCTACGATCACATCCGCTGCCACACCGTTTTCATGCAGCCACTTTACCTGGGGATAAACAGGCGCCGTGCCCACACCGCCGGCCACAAACAGTATCTTTTTCTGTTTCAGAGCTTCTCTGTCCTCCGAAATCAGTTCGGAAGCACAGCCAAGAGGTCCCACGAAATCCCGGAAGCTGTCACCGGCCTGCAGAGCCGCCATCTTTCTGGTCTCAGCCCCCACTCCCTGAAAGACAATCGTCACAGTGCCGGCCTGCCTGTCATAGTCGCAGATCGTAAGCGGAATCCTCTCTCCTTCATCATCCATCCTGACAATCACAAACTGGCCCGGATAGCAAGATTTTGCAACCCTTCTGGCTTCCACCACCATTAAATAAATATTTTCCGTCAATTCCCTGGCTTCCAAAATCTGAAACATATATTTCCCTCCGTTTTTCTTCATTCTCCTTCATGATAAAATATCTGGGCGCAAATTACAATCACAAACTTCTGCCATCAAAAGGAAACCACAGAGTAATGCCCGTCCTCGTCAATGGCCGCTGTATAAAGCCCTCCTGTTTCCGCATCCACGCAGTACATATTCCCCGTTCTCGTATTCACTCCGGTAGGATCTTCATAATATTCTATCATCAGAAAATAATTTTTCTCATTGATGGTAATGGCGCTGCTGCATACATAAAGATTCCTCCCGCCCCGGTTCGGCACAGAGCAGTCGGTATCTGCAATCACACCTTTTTCCATCAGCCCCACAATCAACAGATTTACCGCACCGGGCAGATCCAGTGCAGACTCAAACGTAAACGCATAATCCCGCCGTACGATCTCACTGGCGGCCCCGTCCTTACTGTAGGAAATAAACTGATAGGAGCTGCCTCCGATGGGAAGGGCAATGGGATTGTTGTAAGGAATGCTGTCCCTGGTAGGCTTGCTACCGTCCACCGTATAATATACCTGCTCCCCCTGTGGAACCGTCACGGAAATCATCTGGGGCTGTGTATAGGAGCCGGACTGGGGCATCACCTCAGGTTCATGGGCCTTGCTTAAATGAATCTGATAAATCTGCACTGTCGGTTCACTTTGAATCCCGTATTCATTGACAAAATACGCTCTTACCGTATAGATTCCATCATCCAGCAGAATGGAATTTTTATAGATGCTGCTGTTCTCACCAGGTTCGCTTCCATCCAGCGTATAATACACCGTTCCTGTTGTATTGCTGGTTATTTTCAGGGATATGATCTCCTCATAGGTTCCCTGCGGATAGTTGAACTGAGGCGGATTGGCAATGTATTTGGTAAATGTATTGGTAATCCGTTCGGAATTGCTGGAACGGATCAGTGTGTTGATTTTTTCATAGTCCTGTTCTTTTTCATACATCCCAATCAGGTTTCTGTATGCATCCTCATTTTCCCGGTCCAGATCAATCACTTCCCGAAACACGGCCGCAGCCCTCTCTGCCTGCCCATCCAGAAGATAATACTCACCCAACAGGTTTCTTATATCCATATTGGAATCGTCCAGTTCCACGGCCCGCATCATATATTCAATTGCTTTTGTATAGTTTTTTTCTTCGGCATTCTCCTGCGCCTTTGCAAGCTGTGTTTCCAGACTGCCCGTCTGACGGGAAACAAAAATTCCGAAAAGCAGTGCCGCAATAAGAATACCTGCGGTCAGTCCGCTGTACAGCCGGAGCTTTCCGTGTTTTTGAGCTTCCAGCCGCCTGCGCTTTTCTAACCTTTCCTGTTTTTCCTGCTGTTCGCTTTCGATCAGATGGCTGGTAATTCCCTCAAGAGCGCCGTTTACCGTTTCTTCTATTTCCGGCTCAAAGTCAGGGACAAGATGTATCTCATAGCCGCAGCCTGGACAATACAGCTTGCCCTCCTCCAATTCCGTTCCGCAGTTTAAGCATTTCATCACTACGTACCCTTTCTGTCAGGAAAACGTTTCACACACTGCTTTTGCACAATTCTCCATCAGCATCGCAATGGTCATAGGGCCTACTCCGCCGGGAACCGGTGTAATGGCGCCGCATATCTCTTTCACATCCTCAAAATCCACATCGCCGCACAGTTTTCCGCCTTCCAGCCTGTGGATCCCCACATCGATCACCACAGCGCCCTCTTTGATATACTCTCTGTTAAAAAATTTCGGCTTGCCCACTGCGGCAATCAGAATATCCGCCCGTCTGCAGACCTCCTTCAGATTCTGAGTTTTGGAATGGGCAATGGTCACAGTCCCATTTTCACGCAGCAGCAAAAGCGCCGTGGGTTTTCCCACAATGTTGCTCCTGCCTACCACCACACATTCTTTCCCTGCTATTTCCACTCCGCTGCGTATCAGAAGCTGAAGAATGCCCGCCGGGGTACAGGATACAAAACCAGGCCGGCCAACGCAGAGTGCTCCTGCATTTCTCTGATGAAATCCATCCACATCCTTATCCGGGGAAATGGCTTCTATTACCTTATCCGCATCTATATGCGCAGGCAGAGGGAGCTGTACCAAAATGCCGCTGCACTCTGCCATATTGTTCAGTTGATCCACCAATGCCAGCAATTCCCCTTCCGTAGTCTCCCAGGGCAGTTCGTACGCCAGGGAACGGATACCCACATAAGCGCAGGCTTTTTTCTTATTGTTAACATACACACCGGAAGCCGGATCATCCCCTACCTGAATCACCGCCAGCGCAGGCTCCTTTCCCCCCTTTTTCAGTACTTCCACCCACTGCTTTACCTCATCCTTGATCTGTGCGGAAATTACTTTCCCATCAATCAGTTTTGTCATATCTGTTTTTCCTCCATCCTGCCCCATATTAAAACAATCCGGTGATCTGACCTGATGCATCTACATCAATACGATTGGCTGCAGGATATTTCGGCAGCCCCGGCATAGTCATGACCGATCCGGTCAATACGACCAGAAATCCGGCGCCTGCAGACACATAAACCTCCCTTACCGTAACGGTAAAGTCCTCCGGACGTCCCAGCAGCGCCGGGTCATCGGACAGGGAATACGGTGTTTTGGCCATACATACCGGCAGATCGCCATACCCCTGCTCTTCCAGCATGCGGATCTGTTTTTCCGCATTGCCTGTATAAGACACATCTTTTGCACCATAAATTTCTTTTGCAATGATCTCTATTTTCTCCGGAACCGGAAGCGTCACATCATACAAAGGGCAAAACCGACTTTCCTTTGTCTCCAGTGTATGCAGCACACGCTCAGCAAGTCTGACGCCTCCCTCTCCTCCCTTTTCCCACACCTGTGACAGGGCAAACTCACAGCCCCGCTCTTCACAAAAGGCTCTGACAAAAGCAATCTCCTCATCCGTATCCGTCACAAAGGAATTTAAGGTAACGATCACAGGCACGCCGTATTTTTGAAGGTTTTCAATGTGTTTTTCCAGATTGACGATTCCGACCGAAAGCGCCTTTTTGTTTTCTTCCCCCAGCGCTTCTTTCGGCACTCCTCCGTTATACTTCAATGCTCTGACGGTTGCCACCAAGACCACCGCATCCACACTCAGTCCTGCCATACGGCATTTGATATCAAAAAATTTTTCCGCCCCCAGATCGGCTCCAAAACCCGCTTCGGTAATCACATAATCCGCCAGATGCAAAGCAGCCTTTGTAGCGCGTACCGAATTGCAGCCATGCGCAATGTTGGCAAAAGGGCCTCCATGCACCAGTACAGGCGTATGCTCCAGTGTCTGAATCAGATTCGGTTTCAGCGCATCCCTGAGCAGCGCCGCCATTGCACCCACTGCCTCCAGCTCCCCGGCCGTCACCACTTCTCCGGTATAGGTATAAGCCACCACCATCCGGGAAAGCCGCTCTTTTAAATCTTCCATATCTTCCGCCAGACAGAGCACTGCCATAATCTCCGACGCCACCGTAATGACAAAGTGATCCTCTCTTACCACACCGTCGCTACGACTGCCCAGCCCCACTACAATATTGCGCAGCACTCTGTCATTCATATCCAGGCACCGCTTCCATACCACCCTGGCAGGATCAATATGAAGCGCATTGCCCTGATGGATATGATTGTCCAGAATCGCCGCCAACAGATTATTGGCAGCAGTAATCGCATGAAAATCTCCAGTAAAATGCAGATTCAAGTCTTCCATAGGCAAAGCCTGCGCATAACCGCCGCCTGCCGCACCGCCTTTCAGACCAAAACAGGGTCCCAGAGAAGGCTCTCTGAGTACCACCACAGCCTGTTTGCCCAGTTTTCCAAACGCCTGTCCCAGGCCTACGCTGGTGGTGGTCTTTCCCTCACCTGCCGGTGTGGGATTGACAGCTGTCACCAGCACCAGTTTCCCCTTCGGACGGTTCCCTGCCTGTTCCAGAGCGGTATCGGAAATCTTTGCTTTATATTTCCCGTACAGCTCCAGCTCCTCTTCAGGAATGGATAACTTTTCTGCAATCCGGACAATGGGTTCCATCCGGGCTTCCTGTGCGATCTGAATGTCGGTTTTCATACTGTTCCCTCCTTAATTTTCGGGCCAACTAAATGCATTCCTCTATATACTGTTCAAATTCTTCCATACTCATCAGAATTTTCCGGGGCTTTGTCCCCTCTTCCTCACCAACCACACCTGCCTCGTACAACTGATCCATGATCCTTGCCGCACGGTTAAAACCGATCTTAAAAGCTCTCTGTAAAAGCCCGATCGATGCCTTGTCCTTGTCAATGATAAACCTGCCTGCCTCCACAAAATAATCGTCTTTATCCGAACTGCCTCCGCCCATGCCGCCACCGGCCGCGCTTCCCATACTCTGTATCTGCTCCTGAATATCTTCGCTATAAACATTGCCAATGGCCTGATTTTTCAGAAAGTCCACCACATCTCCCACTTCCTTATCGGAAACAAACGCTCCCTGTACACGGGCAGGCTTGGGATAACCCTGGGGATAAAACAACATATCGCCCTTACCCAGCAGCTTTTCCGCACCATTCATATCCAGTATCGTGCGGGAATCCACACCACTGGATACAGCAAAAGCCACCCGGCTGGGCATATTGGCCTTAATCAGCCCGGTAATCACATCCACGCTGGGCCTTTGTGTGGCAATGATCAGATGAATGCCGGCGGCTCTGGCAAGCTGCGCCAGACGGCAAATGGACTCTTCCACTTCTCCCGGCGCCACCATCATCAGATCCGCAAGCTCATCCACAATAATAACGATCTGTGGCAGCTTTGCAGGCGCATCTCCCGATGCCGCCATAGCTTCCACCTTTTTATTATACCCTTTCATATCCCGGACATTAAAGTCGGCAAACTTTTTGTACCGGTCCGTCATTTCCGCCACGCCCCAGTGCAGAGCGGCAGCCGCTTTTTTAGGATCGGTGACCACCGGAATCAGCAGATGAGGAATGCCATTGTATACACTCAGTTCCACCACCTTGGGATCCACCATAATCATTTTGACATCATCGGGGGAAGCCTTATATAAAATACTCATAATCAGTGTATTGATGCAGACACTCTTACCGGAGCCGGTAGAACCGGCAATCAGCATATGCGGCATCTTTGCAATGTCGGTCACCACGGTCTTTCCGGCTATGTCCTTGCCCACTGCAAAAGCCAGGTTTTCCGGAAAACTCTGAAACTCCTTACTTTCCAGCAGATCCCGCAGCGCCACCATCGCATTTTCCTTATTGGGCACTTCAATTCCCACTGCCGCCTTGCCCGGAATCGGCGCTTCGATCCGGATATCCGTGGCCGCCAGATTCAGCTTGATATCGTCTGTCAGGTTAACGATCTTGCTGACTTTCACACCTGCCTCAGGCTGCAGCTCATATCTGGTCACAGCAGGCCCCTGACTGATATCCGTTACTGTCACCTTGACCCCAAAGGTCTGCAGTGTCTGCTGCAGACGCAGAGCCGTTTCCTTTAGCTGCATTGCCGAATCTCCGGAGCCTTTTGTGTCTCCCTTTTTCAGCAGATTCAAAGGAGGCTTTTTATAGGCCTCCGGCCGCTTTAATGGCCTCCCGGACGGCACTGACGAAAGCCGGCTGTTTCCTTCTGTCTGCTTTTGCGCTTCTGATGTAGCCGCCTTTTGCTCCCTTTTCTCTTTTGGCTTTGTCTCATCCACCGGCGGTTTGAATGTAACTGCCTCTTCTACAGGCTCCGGCAGGGTTACTTCCTCCTCCGGTACAAAAGATTCCCCGGCAGGCAGCATAAAAGGCTCCTCTGATTCCGGCTCAAACGTTTCCTCAGGAAAAGACACCTCGGCCATATCGCCGGGCTGATAGGGTCTGACCGATATCTCTGATACGGCCATCTCCTGTGGAAGCGGCACAGACATCTGTGCAGGAGCCGGTTCCTGCACACTGTCCTCCTGCGCGGTATGGATCCGGATCCGCTCCATCCCCATAGCCTCTTCTTCATTCAGGACAATCTCATGCATATCGTCTCTGCGCACAGACTCCCTGACGTTTTTTTCCTTTCCCAGCGTAGTATCCAATATCACGCCGGAAACCTTTTTATCCATGCGAAGTATCTTTTCCTGCTCTTCCTGCTCTTTTTGGAGACGCATTTCCTCCCGGCGTCTCATCTCTTCTTCACGGCGCCGTTCATTCCGTTCTCTTCTCCGGTTGGAATCCTCCACAGCGCTTTCATACACTCTGCGGCTGCCTGCCCGGACACCCCGAAGCAGTGATTTCTCCGTAATAATCACGATACAGATAATCGCCAGGACAATCAGCACCAGCACGGTGCCTGTCGTATCCAGAAAGTGATCCAGCAGATAAGCTATGGTCCCGAATAACACGCCGCCGCCCAGCTTGTTTTCACTGCTATGCTCATACAGCGCCTTTATATCATAGTGACTCAGCCCAGAAGAGGCTCCGCCCGTCATATCCAGTATGATACCGCCCAGAAATACCAGCACCACACCGGCCGCCAGCTTAATGGTCGCCACACATTCCCCTTTGTTTGCCAGCCGGAATGCAATGGCCAGAAATATCAGTACCGGCACCGCATAGGCCGACATACCGAATATTCCGAACAGAACATGACTGATCCCGTCCCCCACCGGCCCAATCACTCCAAAATTGCATAAAAACAGGAGGACAGCAAGTGCCAGTACGATAATCAGTGAAATCTCGTCACGGATCCCGTTTTCCGGCAGATTGCTGCGCCTCCCTGCGGAGGAAGTCTGCTTCCCCTTCTGTTTTCCTGTATTCTGTTTTTTTCCGCTTTCTTTTCTTGCTGCCACCGTTTTCACCCGCCGCCGTATCAAATCTGTCTGTATCCGTCCGCGGTAAAACCGTTCGTCCGGAATCTGTCAAAATTGCACAGTTCTGAGTATAGCACTTTTTTCCCTCTGTGGCAATGAGATTCCGTTTCTGCTTATGGCTTTCCTGCTTTTTTAATCTCCGGCACAGACTTTCCTTCCTGCCGCAACCGGCAAATCCACTCCACCTGCTTTACGCTTTCTTCCCGTCTGTACCGCCTTGTCAGTTTTTCCTCTGCCTGCTCGAAAGGCAGCAGGCCTTCCTCCGTATAAAATTTCAATATGCTGTATCGACAGCCTGTGAGTCAACTATAAATAAGAAACCGAAGCATTCTGCTTCCTGTATGCATCATTGTCCTTCTGGCTTAATTCCCCCTCTACCTGAGCCAGCTTTCTCTCCAGCTCCCTGACCTTTTCCTCATCGCCTGAAGCTGCCCTGATCTGCTGTTCCAACTGCTGCTGTTTCTCTTTCAGCTTCCTGATTTCCCGCTCTACTTTGTCCGTATTTGCAGTACCTTTTTCCTCAGATTTTTCTGAAGAGGCAGACTTTACTTCGGAGTTTTTGCCTTTATCGCCGCCGGATTTCTTCGGGTCATCAAAAAAGACCTTCCGCTTCCCATTTTCATCCTGCCCCAGCCGATACAGACCGCTGGGTTTTGCACCTGATTTTTCACTGCTGATGTATTCATCCTGTAATGCAGGTGTCTTACCGGATGTTTTTCCACCCTCCTGTACTTTTTCTGTTTCTTTTACCTTTTCCTGATCTGCTTCCAAGCGCTCCGCATAATCGGTTTTGTAATGACTATACCCTCCATTGATTTCCATTGACATATGATTGCCCTCCTTCGATATTTTGTCAGGCAGTATATTCTGCAAAAATCTGCCTGCAATATCGTTTTCGTCACCAGGAAACTATTTTTAACCGATTTGCTGTGGGATGCTTTCTGAATGCTGTGGAATGATCAGCAATATGCTGAGGATAAACGCATGATTCTCTACCTTTATACTCATTGCGCCATGATATTTTTCCACCACTGCTTTTACATTGTTCAGCCCTGTCCCCTTTCCGGATATTCCCTTTCCCCAAACACTGTTCTCAATTTCCATAAAAACAAAATCTCCCTGTCTGTATCCCGTCACATGAATATACCGTTCTCTGTTATGCTCTGTCTTTTTACAGGCTTGAATGGCATTGTCCAGAACATTTGATAAGATAATGCCAAAATCAATGTCCCGCACCAGACAGGGATACGGAAGCAGCAGTGAGCAACTGACATCTATCCCCATACCTTTGGCAATTCCCAGTTTATTTCCCAACAGAATATCTGCCACCGGATGGTTGGTGCTACATGAAAATGACAATTCTTCTGTCATACTTCTCATATCTCCAATATAAGCCAATGCCTCCTTTGTTTTCCCGTTTTCCAAAAGCTCCTTTACCACTGTCATATGGTTCTTTATATCATGGCGGAATGATTTCGTTTTTTCATAACGGGCTTTTGCCTCCTCCACATACCGGTTCAGGGAATGCTCTTCCCATTCCAGCAATGTCAGTTCCGTACTCAGGCGGAAATTCTCCAGCAGCTTCTTATAAGCAAATATAATACAGAACAGGCTTGCCATTTCCAGGAGCTGTATAATCAGCATTTGATAATGATTGGTATAAATGGTAATTCGTTTCCCATTGGCACCACCCAGATTCCCGTAAATCAGTGGACTGATATATTTTTCTATTAAAAACAGCATCAAAAGCGGTGTTAAAATCATCAGTACATATTGCTTTTTTATAGTTTCATCATATAAAAAGTACCGCTGTACCATACAATAACAAAAAGCAGCCACCAACAACGCCATATTTCCCACTATTATAAATATAATTCCGGCCTTTTTATGTCCAAAGGAAACCACCCACGGATATAAAATACTCAGCAGAGAATTTACGATACCATAACTGAGCTGCATAATCTCTGTCACCAGCGCCGCATATAAAAGGGCAGATTCCCAGTCTGCATGACAAATAAAAATCCCGCACATTACAAGCAGCAGGACATACACCGCAAATTCAACTATGCTGCCCCCTGGAAGCATCCATATTATGACAATTCCAAACAGAACAAACAGGAAATACTGCATCGGTTTCACTCTTTTTTTCACAAATCGTGCAAAAAAATAAAAACCTGTCAGCACTTGAACGCTTCCCATCACATACGTATTAAAAAAATCCATAGGAGCAGTCAATTCACAGCCTCCATTCCTTCATATACTGCAAAATCACACCGGAAAACGCTTTACTCCGCAAACGTGACACCGGTATCTCCTTTCCGTTTTCCATATAGGCAGTCCCATTTTTGTAGCTTTTCAAATACTTTAAATGAATCAGGAAACTTCTGTGGCATCTGAAAAATCTGCTGCCTAATTTTGCTTCCAGTCTCTCAATCCGATCATAATAGTCTATCACCTCCGACGATATAAGATGCAGATATACCTTTCTGTCGATAATTTCACAGAAAACAATATCATCAAAGGAAATAATACTGCTTTCATATCCTTTTTGAATCAACAGATTTGTTTCACCCGCGTTTTTCATGGAAGTCAGGAGACGCTCCATTGTCTTTTCAAATCTCTTTTCTTCGATCGGCTTGACCAGGTAATCATATGCCTGCACCTCAAAAGCGTTGAATACCATTTCCTTCAGAACCGTCATAAAAATCAGGAACCCTTTAAACTTACGATTGCGCAGTCTCCTTGCCGTTTCCATCCCGTCCATATCCTTCATCCGGATATCCAGAAACAGGATATCAATGGTTTTGTCATATGCAAGCAGTTCCTCTCCGCTTGAAAACTGCAGAATTTCAGTCTCCATATTTTTTCTGCAGAAGAAATCAGACACTTTTTTCCTGATCATAGCCGACATATCGCTTTCATCGTCACAAACTGCAATGCGGATCACGATACCACCTCCTGAAAAATAGTATTTTACCACTTTCGGCTAGATCACACCATAAAAATGCTCTGAAATGCAGTTGTATGGCTGTGAAATACATCTTTGTGGCAAAAAGTTTAAAACGCCCTGATTTTATGAATCAAAAAAGAACAGAATCGTAAAAAATCCTGTCCTTTTGCTCTTTTCACAGCCTGTGCCCGGCTCTGATTTTCCTGTCCGGTGCTACAGAATCTCCCGCAGCCCTGCCACATCCGCAGAGCTGGTGGACCAACTGGTGGCGAACCGCACCACCGTATGACCGGCATCATATGATTCCCAGAAACTGAATCTCACCTGTTTTTCCAACGCATTCATCCGTTCCTTTTCCAGCAGAATAAACTGTTGGTTGGTGGGAGACTCCAGATAAAAACGGTATCCCTTTTCCCAAAACAGCGCTTTTAACTCCTCCGCCCGGTCAATGGCCTGTCTGCTGATGGTAAAGTACAGATCATCCGTAAACAGTGTATCGAACTGGATGCCAAACAGCCATCCTTTGGCCAAAAGCGCACCCCTTTGCTTGGCCAGCGTCAGAAAATGAGCCGGCATCCTGCTTCTGGTAAATACCACGGCTTCCCCGCACAGAGCGCCCACCTTCGTACCGCCGATGTAAAATACATCGCACAGCCCTGCCAGCTCCGGAAGTGTCAGATCCGCCTGATAACTCATCAGACCATAGCCCAGTCTGGCACCGTCAAGGTACAAAGGGATCTCATAGGCATGACAGATCCCGGCGATCTGCTCCAGCTCTTTTTTGGTATATAAAGTTCCATACTCTGTGGGATAAGACAGATAGACCATTCCCGGAAATACCATATGCTCATGATTTTCGTCCCTGTAGAAAGCATGCAGATATGCTTCCAGTACAGCAGCCTCCAGTTTTCCGTCCTTCGCTGCAAGCTCCAGAACCTTATGACCGGTCAGCTCAATGGCGCCGGCCTCATGGACGCTTACATGGCCGGTCCTGGCCGCAATCACGCCTTCATACCCCCGCAGCATGGAAGCAATCACCACGGCATTGGTCTGTGTACCTCCTGCCAGAAAAAAGACCTCCGCTTCCGGACAGCCACAGGCCGCCCGAATCTTTTCCTTTGCCCTGTGGCAATAAATATCACTTCCGTATCCCGGCAGATGTTCCATATTACTTTCTGCAATACTCTGCAATATCTTCGGATGGGCACCTGTGGTATAATCACTTTCAAAGGACAGCATCCTTCTCCTCTCTGCTCCTTTCTCTCAGTACTGGCCGGATGGGCCTATCCTGCAAAAATCTGTACCCAATAAGGATAGCCTGTGTCATCCACGTAATATCCCACACCGATCCTGCTGTAATTTCCGTTTAAGATATTTTTCCGGTGGCCTTCACTGTTCATCCACCCGTTCATCACACTCTGGGGAGTACCAAACCCGCAGGCTATATTTTCCCCTTTATAATGGGTACCATTACCGAAAGGCACCATATCCAGTGCGCTGGAACCGTCAGGGCGGGTATGTGAAAACGCCAGCGGCAGCTCCTTTGCCCGTACCTGTGCCACCTGTGCCAGCGCATCGTCATAGCTAAGGTCCCCCGTCCCCATCGCTCTGCGCTCCTCATTACACAGCTCCATAACCTGATGGTTATAATCCAGGCTGCTGATATCCGGTGCTGCCGCCAGCCTTCCTTCTGCCTTTCCGCATAATATATAATGCTGATAAAGCACATTTTCGTCCATTCCCAGCACTGCTGTCACATCCGGATTGCTCTGGGCATAATATTCCGCATCAAATACCGTACCATCCTCCATCGTAACCGGCTGTGCGCACACAGTCATACTACATCCCAAAAGGACCAGAAAAGCTGCGGCCAACAACATCATGTTTCTTCTCATAGTTAACTCCTCCTTCGTAGAAATACTTTCTCATTTATTATACACTTAATACTTCCGCACTGTCCACATGATCTTGTATTATCATAGGGACAAACCTTTCCCATCCAGCCATTGCAATAAAAAAACACTTGCAAATTTTTCTGATACCCCTTATAATAACATACGTCAGCAAACCAAGCCGAAATAGCTCAGTCGGTAGAGCACTTCACTCGTAATGAAGGGGTCGAGGGTTCGAGTCCCTTTTTCGGCTGAAAACCGGATGTTTTCTCAAAAGAAAACATCCGGTTTTTTATCTGCGCTTCTATCTGCCTTCCTACGGTAAGAGAACACGCTCTTTCATATACACATCCAACTGGGGATAGGGAATGGCAATCCCATTTTCGTCCAGCGCCAGTTTGCATCCTTCCAGCACTGCCGCTCTTCCGTCCCAATAAGTTTCATTGAGAAAAAAGCAGCGGACATTCATAAGGACCGCGCTCTCGCCCAGCTCTTTTACAAAGACCTTTTTATCCAGATCCTGCAGTACCCGTTCTTCCCGCTCCAGTACGCCCAGCAGCACTTCCTTTGCCAGCTTTAAATCGGCGTCATAGGAAATCCCTATCGTCACGTCCATCCGCCGGGTTTCCAGTGTGGTATAATTGGTAATATTGTGATTGGCAAGAGAACCGTTTGGCAGTGTAATGATCACATCGTCTGCCGTTCTCAGCTTCGTATAAAAAAGCTGTATCTCAATCACAGTCCCTTCCTGCCCCTTGCTGCCTTCTATAATATAGTCCCCAATGGTAAAAGGCTTCTGGAGCAGGATCAGTACGCCGCCGGCACAGTTGGAAAGGCTGCCCTGCATAGCCAGCGCAAATGCCACACCCACCGAACCCAGCATGGCCATGACACTGGCCGCATCCAGCCCGAAACTGATGGCAATCATCAACAACAGCAGGGATGTCAGACCGATTTTAATCAGGGAATCCAGAAACTGTGCCACACCCTGATCCACGTTGGTCCTGGACAGAGATTTTCCCACCAGTCTGCGCAGCAGCCGGATCATCTGCAGTCCGAGAAAAAGAACTGCAATTGCCAGCAATACCCGGATCCCCAGCCCCAGCGCTTTCTCCGGCAATTCCTGAAGAAACTGTTCTATCAAGCCGATATCCTCCTTTGTCACTTCCAGATCAAGTCCCTGTTCCAACAGCCATTTTAGCATATCCATCCACCCGCCAAAAAATCCAACTGATACTCTGTTATTTCATGGCTTTTGTACGTCTCTGCTTTCCGTCAGATTTATCATTGTTTACAGTCTCCCGCTTTGCTGTCTTTTTTCTGCCTGTGCCTGCAAACTGTCCGGCAGCGACGCCGCGGCTTCCTGCAGCTTTGGTCCTGCTCTGTTTTGCCGCCGCTTTTTCAGTACCGAAGGCTTTTTCCGGAATACAGGAAAAGACCTGTACAGACAGAGGCGCCGACCGTACCATGATAGAATACTCACGGTCGTCACATTCACTGAGTTTGGCCGTTTTCATTCGGGGATTGGTCTGGCCGCTTCCGCCGTATATCTCGGAATCCGTATTGAAGATCTCTTTGTATTTGCCGGCAAACGGCACTCCGATCTTATGGGGATCCCACATGGCATTGGCAAAGTTTTCCACAATCAGCAACATTTCCTCTTCCTTTCTGCCCTTACGCAGAAATACCAGCATACTCTCGTCTGCCGAAATATTATTGATCCATTCAAATCCGCCGCTTTCCGTATCCAGTTCATACAATGCCGGATGGGCCTGATAGAAATGGTTCAGGTCCTGCATCAACTGATTGATCCCCTGATGTTCCTCATACTGCAGCAAATCCCATTCCACTTCCCGTTCTTCGTTCCATTCGTCAAATTCTCCGATGTCCTGCCCCATAAACAGCAGCTTTTTACCCGGATGCATCATCATATGGGCCAGTGTCAGACGCAGATTGGCAAATTTATCCTTCCGTTCGCCCGGCATCTTACCCAGCAGAGAGCCTTTTCCATGTACCACCTCATCATGAGAAAATTCCAGCATAAACTTTTCGCTGTAGGCATAGATCATACTGAAAGTCAGTTCTCCGTGGTGGTGGGAACGGAAGTACGGATCATATCTGATGTATTCCAGATAATCGTTCATCCAGCCCATATTCCATTTGTAGGAAAATCCCAGTCCGCCCTCCTTCAAAGCACCGGTCACCTTCGGCCAGGCAGTGGATTCTTCCGCAATGCTCACCGCACCGTTTCCTCTCTTTTCAATCATGGAATTAAGGTGCTTTAAAAACTCCATCGCTTCCAGATTTTCATTTCCGCCATAGATATTGGCAACCCACTGACCATCCCGTTTACCATAGTCCAGATACAGCATGGATGCCACCGCATCAATACGAATGCCGTCTGCATGGTACTGTTCGATCCAGAACAGCGCGTTGGCAATCAAATAATTGGAAACCTCCGGCCTGCCGTAATTGTAGATCAATGTGCCCCAGTCAGGATGGGCGCCCTGTCTGGGATCCTGATGCTCATACAGGCAGGTTCCGTCAAAATTGGAAAGACCATACGTATCCCGCGGGAAATGAGCCGGAACCCAGTCCAGAATCACACCGATCTGTGCTTTGTGCATCTCATTCATAAAGTACATGAAATCCTCTGGTGTCCCATATCTGGCAGTGGGCGCATAATAACCAATGGTCTGATATCCCCAGGAAGCGTCAAAGGGATGCTCCATAATCGGCATCAGTTCGATATGTGTATATCCCATCCGTTTGACATAAGAGATGATTTCCGGCGCCAGCTCCCGATAATTCAGATAGGGAAGTGTCTCTGCACCTTCCGTTGCATCGCCTTTTGTATTCCCGGCATTCTGCTCCTGCTCCCTGTCCGCACGCTTAAAGGAACCCAGATACAGCTCATAGATGCTGATGGGCGCATCCTTATCCTGTTTTTTCTTTCGCATCTCCATCCACTTGTCATCTTCCCAGGCAAAGCCGGAAATATCCGCGGTCACAGAAGCGGTTCCCGGACGGAGTTCCGCACGGAACGCATAGGGATCTGCCTTCAGATAGGTAAGGCCTCCCTTTACTTTAATTTCGAACTTATAATTTTCCCCACTGCCTACATCCGGCAGAAACAGTTCAAAAATGCCGGAATCCCAGAGTCTGCGCATCTGATGGGTGCGTCCGTCCCAATGATTGAAATCCCCCACCACGCTGACCCGCATGGCTCCCGGCGCCCAGACCGCAAAATGTGTGCCGGATACGCCGTCTATGGTCATCGCATGCGCACCCAGTACCTGATAAATCGTATAGTGTATCCCTGCATGGAACTTTTCCGTATCCTTTTTGGTAATGACAGGATCATAGCAATACACTTCTTTCCGGATCTCTTCCTTTTTCCCGTCATTTACAAGATAATCATAGGCAAAGGAAACCTTTTCCGGAACCAGAGCAGCATAAAATCCTGCGCTGTCCGCACATTCCATCGGATATACCTTCCGGCCGTCCGCACTCCTGATCGTGACCGAATTGGCATCCGGAAAAAACGCCTGAATCAGCAGCTTGCTGCCTGCCCTGTGCGCTCCTAACAGTCTATGCGGGTCGTCACATTCTGAATACACGATTTCTTCAATATCCCGCCAGTTCATCAATTTATACAGTTTGTCATTCATCGTCTCTTTTCCTCCCTCAGGCATTGCTTGTTGTCACAGGCGAGAATCCCGCGGACAGGATTCTTTTTTTCATGCATTGCATCTAACGTTCAATCCTATGTATAAAAAGTCCGCTCCGCAGCTTTGGCTCAAACCAGGTAGACTTGGGCGGCATCAACAGCCCCGCATCCGATACGGCAAACAGTTCCGATATCGAAGTGGGATACATGGCAAACGCCACACTGCAATCCTCTTCCACTCTCCGTTCCAGTTCCGCCAGTCCCCGGATACCTCCCACAAAATCAATCCTCGTATCCGTCCGCGGATCACCGATACCAAGAACCGGAGTCAAAAGCTCCCTCTGCAGAATCGATACATCCAACTGTCCCACCGGGTCATTCTCCGAATCATTGACCGGAGCAGTCAGCATATACCAGTCATGGGCAAGATACATGGCAATCCGGCCTTTGCGATCAGGATGCCTGGCCCCGCTTAACTTTTCCACCTGAAACCGTTTTGAAACCTTTTGCAGAAATGCCTCTGTGTCGTTACCGTTCAGATCCTTTACCACCCGGTTGTAATCCATAATCATCAACTGGTCATCCGGAAACAGCACCGACAGAAATGCATTAAATTCTTCCTGTCCGCTGTAGCCCGGATGTGCCTTCCGCCTCATCCTGGCCACTTTGACAGCAGAAGCGCACCGATGATGTCCGTCTGCTATATAGACAGCCCCCACTTGCCCGAAATTCTCCCGGATGATCCGAATGCTCTCCGGATCTGAAATCTTCCATACCCGGTGCCGGATCCCGTCAGGAGAAGTAAAATCATACAGAGCCTTTTCCTGCTTTACCGCTTCTGTCTGCTCATTGATCTCTTCCCTGGAACGATAGGCCAGAAAGATAGGCCCGGTCTGAGCGCTGCACACATCCACATGACGAATACGGTCCTCCTCCTTCTCCGCTCTTGTATTTTCATGCTTCTTAATCACCTGATTTTCATAATCATCCACACTGGCACAGGCAACGATCCCGGTCTGTGTACGTCCGTCCATCGTCAGCTCATATATGTAATAGCAGGGGGCTTTTTCCTCTATGAACTGCCCCGATTCCACCATCTCTTCCAAAAGTGATTTTGCTTTTCCGTAGACACGGGCATCATACATATCCATATCTGCCGGAAACTGCGTTTCCGGCCGGTCAATCCGCAGAAAAGACAGGGGACTTCTTTTCGTTTCTTCCCGTGCCTCTGTCCGGTTATATACATCATAAGGAAGTGCGGCAATTTTTTCTTCCAGCCCCGGTTTGGGCCGGACCGCACAAAAAGGTCTGACATCTGCCATTTGTGATCCTCTCATTCTTTTTTCGTTCGCAACCCTTTTCTCTTGTTTATTTTATCAAATCCACCGGCTGAATACAATTCGTTTTTGACAGAAAAAATGAATGGTGCTATGATTAATTACAGTTCGCACACAATCGGGAATATAAGAAAGTGCAAAGACAGAGACAGCAGAGCAGTCTGCACAGCATATCAATTCAGAAAGGCAGGATCAGAAAATGACAAAAGAACAGGAAGCCATGTTAAACCGCATCAACCAGTACGCCGAACAGGTGATGGCAGATATCGATCCTCAGAAAACCCAGATTTCCATACAGCTTGAAAAGCTGAAACCGATTATGGAAACCATCGCTTCCGAACAGGGCCGCCCTCTGGAAGAAATCTTTATTGAATATATGGATCTGGCCAGTGAATTTTCCGTTCAGAAAGCACAGCAGTTTAAAGAGGACTATCTGGATTTTGATATGGTACAGGATGATATCTACAAATCCCATTGAAACCATTTTATAAGCCTGATTCAAAAGACATATTGCGGCTGGCGCACATCATAAACAGACACAGGGCAGAACCAAAATCCTGCCCTGTGTCTGTTTGTTTTCTGCTTCTTTTATTTTACAACCCGTACCCGGAATACGCCGTTGATCTCTTCCAGCGCTTTGATGATTTCATCCGTCACCGGCGTTTCCACATCTATCATGGTATACGCCACATCTTTTCTGGATTTATTGGTCAAATCAGAAATATTGATGCCGCTATTTCCCAGTGCAGTGGTAAAACCGGCAATCATATTGGTAATATTTTTATGGAAAATGGCGATCCGCCCTGCCTTGTCGCAGACACCCATATCACAGTTGGGATAGTTCACACTGTTTTTGATGTTGCCGTTTTCCAGGTATTCCATCATTTCTTTTACGGCCATTCTGGCGCAGTTATCTTCCGACTCCTCTGTTGACGCACCCAGATGAGGAATCACGATACATCCTTCCTGCCCTGCCGTGGTAGGATTGGCAAAATCTGTCACATACTTCCGCACTTTGCCCGACTGGATCGCCGCAAGCACAGCCTTTTCATCCACCAGCAGATCTCTTGCAAAATTCAGAAGGATCACCCCATCCTTCATTTTTTCCAGCGCCGCCTTATCAATCATACCTTTGGTGGAATCCAGCAGCGGCACATGAATGGTAATAATATCACATTCCGCATAAATCTCATCCACATTCAGTACATGTTTCACATCCCGGCTCAGGTTCCAGGCCGCATCCACCGATACATAAGGATCATAGCCATAGACCTCCATGCCAAGATGCTTTGCCACATTGGCCACTTTGACGCCGATGGCTCCCAGACCAATGATACCCAGCTTTTTATTTTCGATTTCCGTTCCTGCAAACCGTTTCTTTTCTTTTTCCACTGCTTTTGCAATGTCGGCGTTGTCCGCCTGTGACTTCACCCAGGCGATCCCGCCTGCCACATCACGGGAAGCCAGCAGCATACCGGCGATCACCAGCTCCTTTACCCCATTGGCATTGGCTCCCGGTGTATTGAATACCACGATCCCTTTCTCCGCACATTTTTCAAGGGGAATGTTGTTCACACCGGCTCCCGCCCTGGCCACAGCCAGCAGCTTATCCGGCAGCTCCATCTCATGCATGGAAGCGCTTCTTACCAGAATCCCTTCCGCATCTGTGATCTCTTTCGTCTCCTCAAAGCCTGCCCGGAACTGTGCAAGCCCTACCTTTGCAATCGGATTCATGCAGTAATACTGAAACATTATCGATTCTCCTCCTCAAACTTTCTCATAAACGCAACCAGCGCCTCCACGCCTTCTACCGGCATGGCATTGTAAATGCTGGCCCGCATACCGCCCACGCTTCTGTGACCTTTCAGATTTTCAAAACCGGCTTCCTTTGCTTCCTTTACGAATTTTGCATCCAGTTCATCGCTTCCGGTCACGAAGGGCACATTCATCAGCGAACGGTCTTTTTTCTCCACAGTGCCCCGGAACAGTCTGCTTTCATCCAGATAGTCATACAGGATTTTGGCTTTCTTTTCGTTTCTTTCTTTCATAACAGACAATCCGCCCATCTTCTTCAGCCATTTAAATACCTTGCCGCAGATATAGATGCCATAGGCCGGCGGTGTATTGTACAGAGAGTCCGCATCCGCATGGGTCTTATATTTCAGCATGGTGGGAGTTCCCGGAAGCACATCTTCCGAAATCAGATCTTCCCGGATAATCACTATCACAACTCCGGCGGGACCAATATTTTTCTGTACACCGCCGTAAAGCAGGCCGTACCTGGTCACATCCACCGGCTCCGACAAAAAACAGGAAGATACGTCCGCAACCAGTGTTTTTCCCTTGGTATTGGGCAGTTCTTTGAATTTTGTGCCGTAAATCGTATTGTTTTCACATATGTAGACATAATCTGCATCTTCCGAAACGGGAAGATCAGAGCAGTCCGGAATATAGGAAAAAGTCTTATCCTCACTGGATGCAATCTGATTGGCTTTGCCATAAAGACACGCCTCCTGATATGCCTTCTTTGCCCACTGTCCCGTAATAATATAGTCTGCCGTCTTATGTTTCATCAGATTCATGGGAATCATAGCAAACTGCTGGCTGGCGCCGCCCTGCAGAAACAAAACCTTATACGTATCAGGAATCTGCATCAGTTCACGCAGATCTGCTTCTGCTTCTTTTATAATCGTATCATATGCCTTGGAACGGTGACTCATCTCCATAACCGACATACCGGTCCCTCTGTAATCAAGCATTTCCTCTGCAGCTTCTTTTAATACTTCTTCAGGCAGAACCGCCGGCCCTGCCGAAAAATTATACACTCTGGACATGAATCTTCCTCCTCAAATCAATCTTATCAAAAACCTACGAGTTTCATTTTACCGTTATTAAATCCATACGTCAATCCTTTTTCACCCCGGATTACAGTCGGTCAGGCACCAAAGTAGTCGGAAACAAGCCGGACCGCAATTTCTCTTGCTCTGACGCTGGACACATTCTGACCGTCATTTCTGTCCAGATACACACAAAAATAAATTTGTCTTTTACCGCTTTGCGCAAATCCCGTGAACCATGCATCCACAACGATCCCTTCCGCCTTTCCCATTCCCGTCTTTCCATAGATCAGAACATCCGCCCCGCTTTGCTCCGTCACCAGCATCACCTGCTTTAACCTATTCTGCGTATCCGCCGAATACACAGAATCCGCCCCGAAAATACGCTCCATCACTTCCGTCTGTTCTTTTGGGGAAATTGTCAGAGATGACTCGATCCAGAATCCGGTCAGCGCAGGATTGTTGTTGTTGGTATTTTGCCGTCCTTCCCAGTCGGAGCTGTCACAATTGCCATATTTTAGTTTCTCCAGCTCTGCCTGCATCCTCTCCTGGCCGATCTCATTTACCACCTCCCGGAAATACCAGACGCAGGATTCCCGGAAGGCCTCCGGAAAATCCATATCCTGATTCCATGCTTCATTCCAGAATGTCTCACCGCTCCATGCACGGACTGCATGATCCGGGTCAATCACGCCGTTTTCCAGCGCAATCAGGGAGGAAACAATCTTAAAGGTAGAACACGGTGATCTCCTGGTGCGGGCCAGTTCCTGATTATATATAACATATCGGCCATGCAGGGGGTCATACACAACTGCGGCTCCATTTAAACCCTCAAAATATTCAGACCAGTCCGCCCCTTTTACTTCGGGTTCTGTTATTTCAGGCTCTGTCTGCTCTGATCCTGTATCTTCCAGGCGTATCTCTCTGTCGGATTCCGGTACAGCGCCGTTATCTTTTTCTGCAGATATTTCTGCTCTCTCATGCTCTGACACGGATGCTGTTTCTTCTGTTCTCTGCTGCAGATTTTCCTGTGCCTCTTCCTGTCCGCGGCTGCCGGAACAGCCTCCTGAAATACAGATACATATCATCCCCAGACATACCACTTTTAGGAAACAGCTCCGTTTCTTTACAAAGACCGTCCGGCCTGCCCTGTTTTTCCTGTTTTTCATCTGTTCTTTTTCTCTTTCCTTCCCTGTTTCTCTTTCTTTTCAAATATTACATGGGTAAGATTTTAAAGTCAAGCATGTTTCTCAAACTACTGTTCAAATGGACGAAAGCACATCATAAAAAGGCTTGTAACGCCCTGATCCCATCTCATAAAAAAGAGTGCAGCCCCTGTCCCCAAACAGAGGCCGCACTCTTATATCCGTGCAGCCGATCAGGCCTCCGCCAGATCGTCTCCGTCAAACACTTCACTGATGGCCGCTCCCGGCGAAACCATCGGAAATACCTTATCGTCTTTGGGAATCACGCATTCGATAACCACCGGGCCGTTTGCTGCGATGGCCTGCTCTATGGCCGGAGCCACCTCTTCCTTTTTGGTCACGCGGATCGCCTGACACCCCAGGCCTTCGGAAACTTTACAGAAATCCACCTGGTCTTCCAGTATGGTCTGAGAATACCGCTGACCGTAAAACAATGTCTGCCACTGACGCACCATTCCCAGCACATGGTTGTTAATCACCACCTGAATAATCGGTATCTGGTATCTGCTTGCCGTCGCCAGCTCATTCATATTCATACGGAAGCATCCATCCCCGGCAATGTTGATACATATTTTTTCCGGCTGTCCTGTTTTCGCACCGATACATGCGCCCAGTCCATATCCCATCGTACCCAGACCGCCGGATGAAAGAAAGCTCCTGGGTTCTGTATATTGATAGTACTGAGCCGCCCACATCTGATGCTGTCCCACATCGGTGGTAATAATCGCCTTTCCTTCCGTAATCCGGTCGATTTCCTCCATTATATAGGGACAGGAAAGCACTGTTTTGTCATATTTCAGAGGGAATTTCTCTTTCAGCTCCAGAATATGCTCATGCCACTTCGGATGACTCATCTGGTCAATCCTTTCATTCAACAGAGTAAGCACTTCTTTTAAGTCCCCAACCACAGATGTATCTGTTTTGATGTTTTTATTGATCTCAGCAGCGTCAATATCAATATGCAGCACTTTCGCTCCTGCCGCAAATTTTTCCGTATTGCCCACCACACGGTCAGAAAATCTTGCTCCCAATGCAATCAGCAGGTCACATTCACTGACCCCCAGGTTAGAAGTTTTCGTACCATGCATGCCGATCATACCCGTATACATCTCGTCTCTGCCGTCAAAAGCGCCCTTCCCCATCAGGGTGTCGCACACCGGCGCATCAATTCTGGCGGCAAACTCCCGCACTTCCTTGCAGGCGCCGGACAGAATCGCTCCGCCGCCCAGATAAATATAAGGACGCTCTGCTTTCTCAATCAGTGCAACAGCCGCTTCCAGATCGGCCTCGGTATATTTTCCGGAAGGAGACAGTGTTTCCGGCACCGCCGGTTCATATTCATACACGGCGGCCGTCACATCTTTGGTGATGTCCACCAGCACCGGACCGGGCCGGCCCGACCGGGCGATCCGAAAAGCCTTGCGGATGGTATCCGCCAGAATGGAAATATCCTTTACAATATAACCATGTTTGGTAATGGGCATGGTGACCCCTGCAATATCCACTTCCTGAAAGGTATCTTTCCCCAGAAGAGGCAGTACCACGTTGGCAGTGACAGCCACCATAGGTACGCTGTCCATATAGGCCGTGGCAATCCCCGTCACCAGATTGGTGGCACCGGGGCCGCTGGTCGCCATACAGACACCCACCTTCCCGGTGGCTCTCGCATAGCCGTCTGCCGCATGGGCTGCTCCCTGCTCATGGGATGTAAGGATGTGTCGGATTTCCTTTTGCTTATATAACGCATCATATATATTTAAGATCGTACCGCCGGGATAACCAAATACCGTATCCACGCCCTGTTCCTTCAAACATTCGATTACGATCTCCGAACCTGTTAACTGCATCTGCTGCTTTCCTCCTGTACCTGTTTTTTCAGCCCTCGCCTGCTTACTGCCTGCCGGTCTCCAGAATGGCTCCTCTGTTGCCGCTTGTTACCATTTCCCGATATCTTGCCAGATATCCGGTGGTCACCTTCGGCTCTCTGGGCTGCCAGTTGGCTCTTCGCTCTGCCATCACTTCTTCCGATACTTTTACATCCAGAGTATTTTCCGGAATGTTGATGCTGATAATATCCCCTTCTTCCACAAGTGCGATCGGCCCTCCTACGGCTGCTTCCGGAGACACATGCCCGATGGAAGCGCCGCGGGAAGCGCCGGAAAACCTTCCGTCCGTAATCAGCGCCACGCTGGAGCCAAGTCCCATGCCTGCGATCGCAGAAGTAGGATTGAGCATCTCCCGCATACCCGGTCCCCCTTTGGGGCCTTCATATCGGATCACCACCACATCTCCTTCTTTGATCCTGCCGCCGGTAATCGCGGCAATCGCATCCTCTTCACAGTCAAATACCCGCGCAGGGCCTTCATGCACCATCATTTCCGGCACCACAGCCGAACGCTTTACCACACCCGAATCAGGCGCCAGATTGCCTTTCAGCACGGCTATGCCTCCTGTTTCGGAATAAGGGTTTTCAATGGGCCGGATCACTTCCGGATCCCGGTTTACGCAATCTTTTATATTTTCACCCACGGTTTTTCCCGTTACCGTAGGCAGATTGGTATACAGGAGATTTTTCCTGTCCAGTTCATGCATCACCGCATACACGCCGCCGGCTTCGTTCAGATCCTCCATATATGTGGGTCCTGCAGGCGCCAGATGACACAGATTGGGCGTCTTTGCCGACAGTTCATTGGCAATGTCCAGATCCAGTTCCACACCCGCTTCATGGGCAATGGCCGGAAGATGCAGCATAGAATTGGTGGAGCATCCCAGCGCCATATCCACAGTCAGCGCATTCAGAAAGGCTTTCTTTGTCATAATGTCCCTGGGTTTTCTGTCCTGTTTTACCAGTTCCATAATCTGCATGCCCGCATGCTTTGCCAGACGGATCCGTTCGGAATACACAGCCGGGATGGTGCCATTTCCCTGCAGCCCCATTCCCAGCGCTTCCGTCAGACAGTTCATGGAATTGGCTGTATACATACCTGAGCAGGAGCCACAGGTGGGACAGCATTTTTCCTCCATCTCTTCCAACTCTTCCATCGTCATCGTACCGGCCGCCACACTGCCCACCGCTTCGAACATAGAAGAAAGGCTCCGCTTCTGTCCCCTGACCCGGCCTGCCATCATCGGTCCGCCGGATACAAAAATAGTGGGAATATTCACTCTTGCCGCCGCCATCAGAAGCCCCGGCACATTTTTATCACAGTTGGGTACGCATACCAGACCGTCAAACCCATGCGCCAGCGCCATACATTCCGTACTGTCCGCAATCAGATCTCTGGTCACCAGAGAATATTTCATGCCGATATGCCCCATTGCAATCCCGTCGCATACTGCAATCGCCGGAAATACCACTGGTGTCCCTCCTGCCATTGCCACTCCCATTTTTACTGCTTCTACGATTTTGTCCAGGTTCATATGCCCCGGAACGATCTCATTGTAAGAGCTGACAATTCCGATCAGCGGACGCTCCCGCTCCTCCTGCGTATACCCCAATGCATTAAACAGGCTTCTGTGAGGCGCCTGTTGTACTCCCTTTTTTACCGAATCACTTCTCATCTCTGCTCTCCTCCTTCCAGATGTTCCACAATCAGACGTCCCATCTCCCGGCAGCCCACCTGACGGCAGCCCGGTGACATAATATCCGCCGTCCGCCATCCTTCCTGCAGCACAGCCTTCACTGCCCTGTCAACCGCATCTGCCTCCCGGTCCAGATCAAAACTGTAACGAAGCATCATAGACGCCGAAAGAATGGTTGCAATCGGATTGGCAGCATCCGCTCCTGCAATATCCGGCGCAGAGCCGTGGCTTGGCTCATACAGCCCGAATTTTGTATCATTCAGACTGGCAGAAGCCAGCATACCGATGGAGCCGGTCACCATACTGGCTTCATCGGAAAGAATATCTCCAAACATATTTTCCGTTAAAATCACATCAAACTGTGCCGGATCCTTTACAAGCTGCATCGCACAGTTGTCCACCAGCATATGAGAAAGCGCCACATCCGGATACTCTACGGCCACTTCTTCCACTATGGCTCTCCACAGTCTGGACGAATCCAGTACATTGGCCTTATCCACACTGGTCACTTTTTTCTTTCTCTTCCGGGCAATTTCAAAGCCTTTTACGGCAATCCTGCGTATCTCCTCTTCGCTGTAAGTCAGCGTATCCACCGCATGGCGCATCCCGTTTTCCGTATAAGTCTTTCTTTCTCCAAAATACAGGCCCCCGGTCAGCTCCCGCATAATCAGCATATCAAAACCGCCCTGCCTGATCTCCTGCCGCAGCGGACAGGCATCTGCCAGCTCTTCGTACAGCACTGCCGGACGAAGATTGGCAAACAGCCCCAGCGCCTTGCGGATTCTCAGAAGCCCCGCCTCCGGCCTCTTGTCCGGCGGCAGCTTGTACCAGGGAGACTTGGTCGTATCCCCTCCGATGGAACCCATCAGCACCGCATCTGCAGCCTTTGCATCTGCAATCGCCTCTTCTGTCAGTGGCACTCCGTGCACATCAATGGACGCACCGCCCAACAGCACCTCTTTATATGTCATTTCATGTCCGTACAACTCCGCCGTCCGATCCAGCACAGCCCTGGCCTGCGCCACGATCTCCGGCCCGATTCCGTCTCCCGGTATACATACGATATTCAGCTTCATTCCCTTCACACTCCTGATTCACCATATTTCATTCAGTGTATCATAAATCCCCCAATCTTTACAATGCATAATATTTATGGATACTATAACTGATCATTATAATAAAAAGGCCGCATACTGAAAAAGCTCCGGACTTCTAAGTCCAAAGCTCTTTTCCCAACAGGCCTTCCCTATCCTTTTATTTCTCAAATGCCTTTTCAACCTGTGCAATTGCCGTTTTCTGCATGGGAATACGGCAGTTTTTGTTATTGCCAAACTCTACGATCACCGTATCATCCGTAATGTCAATTACGATTCCATAAAACCCACTGGTGGTCAGGATACTGTCTCCGATCTCTAATGTGGAAAGCATGGCGCCTACCCGCTTCTGTTCCTTTTTCTGCGGACGAATCATCATAAAATAAACAAATACACAAATGATTACCACATATACAAGCAAAACCATTCCCGAACCGTCACCACCCGGCGCTGTCAACAAGATTCCCATTCCTTTTCCTCCTAATCAAAATACAATCTAACGACTATCATACCGAAAATCCTGCCGTTGGGCAAGCCTTTTCTACAGAAATATAATGTATAACAATAGAAAATTCACAAAGCGTGCTTTTTATTGTTTTTTCACGCCTGCTCCATGCCTTCCAGCTTTTTCTTTTTATAGGCGGAGAAGCGGCCCTCATCCAGCGCTTCCCGGATTTCTGTCATCATTGTATTGTAAAAATAAAGATTGTGCAGCACACAGAGGCGCATGCCCAGCATTTCTTTTGCCTTTAAAAGATGGCGGATATAGGCTCTGGAATACCGCATGCAGGCCGGGCATCCGCATCCTTCCTCAATGGGCCTGTCGTCTGTTTCATATCGGGCATTGAACAGATTCCGTTTGCCTTCATTGGTATAGACATGTCCATGCCGCCCGTTTCTGGAGGGATACACACAGTCAAAGAAATCCACGCCCCGCTCCACACCTTCCAGTATATTGGCCGGCGTTCCCACACCCATCAGATATGTGGGCTTCTCCAACGGCAGACAGGGAATGGTTTCTTCCAGAATATGATACATCTCTTCATGAGTCTCTCCCACTGCAAGTCCTCCGATTGCGTAGCCGTCCAGTGAAAGCTCCGCAATCTGTCTGGCATGTTCCCTTCGGATATCCGCAAATACAGCTCCCTGATTGATCCCGAACAAAAGCTGTTCTCTGTTCAGAGTATCTTCCAGTCCGTTCAGTCTTTCCATTTCCTGCTTACACCGCACCAGCCACCTGGTGGTCCGTTCCACAGAAGCCTGCACATAGGCCCTGTCTGCACGGCTGGAAGGACATTCATCAAAGGCCATCGCAATAGTAGAGCCTAAGTTGGACTGGATCCGTATACTTTCCTCCGGCCCCATAAATATCTTTCTGCCGTCAATATGGGACTGGAAATAGACGCCTTCTTCTTTGATTTTCCGCAGCCCTGCCAGGGAAAATACCTGAAATCCGCCGGAATCTGTCAGAATCGGTCTGTTCCAGGACATAAATTTATGCAGGCCGCCCATCTGCCTGATCAGCAGATCGCCGGGACGCACATGCAGGTGATAGGTATTGGAAAGCTCCACCTGTGTCCCGATTCCCTCCAGATCCTGCGTGGAAACGGCGCCTTTGATGGCCGCCACAGTTCCCACATTCATAAAAACCGGGGTCTGTATCACACCATGTACCGTGTGCAGTTCTCCCCGTTTGGCCCGCCCTTCCTGTTTCAGGAGACGGTAACGTACTTGTTTCATATTTTTATAAGCTGTCTATCAGTTCTTCCAGACAGATTCCTTTCTCTTTCATCACTGCCGCCGCTTCCTTTCCCACATACCGGAAATGCCACGGCTCATATTCAATGCCTGTTATGTATTCCTTTCCCTTTGGATAGCGCAGGGTAAACCCGTACTCATGGCTGTGCTCCTGCAGCCACTGCCCAGCTTCTGTCTCCCCATAGCCTTCATTCAGAGAATAATAGGTGGTACAGACAATATCAAGAGCCAGTCCGATCTGATGCTCACTTGCACCCGGGACCGTAACTGCCTGGGAAGAGATTTTATAAGCCTCAATATAGCTCATCTCCTTGTCCATGTAGGCCTTTACCTTCCGTTCAAACAGCACCTTCTGACGGTTCAAATCCCGATAGGGAGAACAGATCACAAGACTGATGCCATCCTCCTTAGCCGCCTGCAGCATGGCTAAAAGGTCATCCAATATCCGTTCATCACATTTCATAGTGCCTTTGATCGTTCCCAGCCGGAATGTATAATCCTCCGGAATCGGATGCTGCTTATTGATCAGCAAAAGACGCCAGTCTGACTTATCAAACACCGCCGTTTCCAGAGAAACCGCTCCGCCTGCGGCAGCTTCCCCGGATGCCCCGTCATTTTCCTCCAGAATCTCGTCGGACGTATACTTGTCCACATCTTCCATATGTTCCAGCTCTGCATCTTCATAGCCGTCCAGCACATCCGCATCATCCAGTACTTCATCAGCCGCCGGCGGCTCCTTCCGGGAAGCAATATTCACGGCTTCCTTTTCTTCGATAAAGGCGGTCTGCGCCTCTCTCCCATACGCATCAGGCGCCGGCAAAACCTCCGCCTCCTCAAATATGGGAAAGGAAAAACTACTGCTCAGTGCAAAGAAAAGAAGCACTGCCAGCACACAGGCAAATCTCTTTCCATTGGCGCTCAGTCCGTCCAGTATTTTATTACAGAGTGCCGCAATCCTGAAAAACGGCTCCTGCAGCCCTGCATTTTTTTTATTTTTCTTGTTTCCGGTATGTGTGACCTCACCGGCGCTTCTGGTTTCCCCGGCATTCCCGGTTTTCTGATTTTCTTTTGTTGAACCCTTCATCCTGATTCCCCATACTGATCACTTTCATATTGCATTATCTTACCACATCAGGGCAGGAATACTCAATCCCTTTTTACAGAAATTCAGGGTAACATCCATGCCGGACATCCTGCTTCGCACATCGGCACTTGTGAAATTCCCTGATTTTCTATATACTGGTATAAGTTCCAAACAACAATCCATGCAGACTACAGGAGGAAATTATGGCAGGTTCAATATTCGGAAAATGTTTTACGATTACAACATGGGGAGAATCACACGGCCCGGCGCTGGGTGTAGTCATTGACGGCTGTCCCGCCGGGCTGCCTTTGGAAACTTCCGATATCCAGTGCTGGCTGGACAGGCGGAAACCCGGACAGACCACCATTTCCACACCCCGGAAAGAAAGTGATACCGTCCGTATCCTTTCCGGTGTCTTTGAAGGGCGCACCACAGGCACCCCCATCTCTCTGATGGTGGAAAACACTTCTCAAAAATCCGGGGATTACAGTCAGATCGCCTCCTGCTATCGTCCCGGCCACGCGGACTATACCTTTGACCAGAAATATGGCTTCCGGGATTATCGGGGCGGCGGCCGCTCTTCCGGCCGGGAAACCATAGGACGGGTAGCCGCCGGCGCCGTGGCAGCCAAACTCCTGGCGGCTCTTAATATTGACATCTGTGCCTACACCAGATCAATAGGTCCCGTTTCCATCTCTCAGGAGCGTTTTGACCGGGCGGCCATCCTGAAAACCCCCACTTCCATGCCCGACTATGAAGCCGGCAAACAGGCCGAAGCCTATCTGGCTGCATGCATGCAGGAAAAAGATTCCGTGGGCGGTGTCATCGAATGCCGTATCCAGGGTATGCCGACCGGCATCGGTGAAACCGTATTTCATAAACTGGATGCCCGTCTGGGACAGGCCATTCTCTCTATCGGTGCAGTCAAAGCCTTTGAAATCGGAGACGGACTGTGGGCTTCACAGGCAAAGGGTTCGGAAAACAACGACGCCTTTGCCTCCTCTGACGGAGCCGTCATCAAACAAACCAACCATGCCGGCGGAATACTGGGCGGCATGAGCGACGGCTCCCCCATTGTACTGCGTGCCTATGTAAAACCCACTCCCTCGATTTTCCGCCCTCAGGAAACGGTGAATCAGGATGGCGAAAACATCACACTGGAAATCAAAGGCCGCCATGACCCTGTGATCGTCCCCAGAGCCGTAGTGGTCGTGGAAGCCATGACCGCACTGACACTGGTGGACCTGCTGTTTGAACATATGTATGCCAGACTGGACGGCATTCTGGATTTTTACCGTTCTGTGCATTGAGAAAATGTCCTGTCCAATTACTGCATTCTTTTTCCGATACAGAAATTTTGATACAACATAAACGCACATCCCGCAGACTTTTTATTGTCATGCAGAAAACAGCCCTGACTCCCGGCAAGGCCGCCTTACCGAAAATCAGGGCTGTTTTCTGTTATCGTTTCCAATCGGATTAATTGTTAATCAGCTTATCCTCATCGCTCCAGCTATACAGTTTTCTGATCTCCTCACCGATCACCTCAGAGGGATGCTCGCTGGCCAGTTTTCTCATGGCACGGAAATGTACCTGCTTTCCTGCATCGGACATATCCAGCAGGAACTCTTTTGCAAAGGTTCCGTCCTGAATATCGGAAAGGATCTTCTTCATGGCCTTTTTGGTATCTTCTGTGATGATCTTGGGACCTGTGATATAATCGCCGTATTCCGCTGTATTGGAGATAGAATACCGCATACCTGAAAAACCGGACTGGTAGATCAGATCAACGATCAGTTTCATTTCATGGATACATTCAAAGTAAGCGTTTCTGGGATCATATCCGGCTTCCACCAGTGTTTCAAAGCCTGCCTGCATCAATGCGCATACACCGCCGCAGAGTACTGCCTGCTCTCCGAACAGGTCGGTTTCCGTCTCGGTACGGAAGGTAGTTTCCAGCACGCCTGCTCGGGCGCCGCCGATACCCAGCGCATAAGCCAGCGCCACATCCTTTGCCTTTCCTGTAAAGTCCTGCTCTACCGCTACCAGACAGGGAACACCCTTGCCTTCCTGATATTCGCTGCGTACCGTATGTCCCGGTCCTTTGGGAGCGATCATGGTAACATCCACATTGGCAGGAGGTACGATACATCCGAAATGGATGTTGAAACCATGTGCAAACATCAGCATATTGCCCTCTTCCAGATTAGGCGCAATGTCCTTTTTATAAAGCTCTGCCTGTTTTTCATCGTTGATCAGAATCATAATGATATCGGCCTGCTTTGCAGCTTCTGCAGCTGTAAACACTTCAAAGCCCTGCTCCTGTGCCCTGCTCCATGACTTGGAGCCCTGATAAAGCCCGATGATCACATGGCAGCCTGATTCCTTCAGATTCAGCGCATGTGCATGTCCCTGACTGCCGTATCCGATAATTGCAATGGTCTTGCCTTCCAGCAATGAAAGATTACAGTCCTCCTGATAATAAATATTTGCCATTTTCTTCTCCTCCTGTTTCCGGTTCCACAGTCCCGTCCTGTTTATTTGTATTGAATCTTTAAAAATACACTACATTTTCTACGCCCCGGCCCAGACCTGCGATTCCCGTCCTTGCCAGCTCCAAAATCTCATAGCCTTCCAGCAGGCTCAAAAACGCTTCGATCTTGGCCTGATTTCCCGTCAGCTCTATGGTCAGGCTTTCCGCACATACATCAATGATCTTGGCACGGAAAATATCCGTCACGCTGATCACGCCCTCTCTCTGGGCTGCTGTGGCTGCCACTTTAATCAATGCCAGTTCGCGATATACACTGTTCTCAGGTTTCAGCTCACGGATGTCCCTTACATCCACCAGCTTTTCCACCTGTTTCTCAATCTGATCCAGAATCTCATCGTCACCGCTTGCCACAATGGTAATCCGGGTAAATCTGGGATCCGCAGTCACGCCTGCGGTAATGCTTTCAATATTATAACCCCGCCTTGAGAAAAGACCTGAAATGCGGCTTAAAACACCTGAAGTGTTATCAACCAGAAGCTGAAATACTTTTTTATGCATAATCCACTTCCTCTTTTTCTTTTATCTGTCGGCCTGTCATCACGGCCAAAGACCTCCCGGCCTCATGTTACCCATTCTAGCAACAAAAATTTTCCTTGTCAACGTATGCATCTGCGGAATATCTGTCATAATGTAGGGTTATAAAATATCTGCCATATGCTCAGTCACATTTCTGCAGTGCCAGCGTACCGGTTCTTGCCACCTCCACGATGCTGACAGAAGCCAGCAGGGTAATCAAAAGCGTCGTCCTCTCCGGCACATCACAGATCTGTATCATCATCTGATGCTTGGACATATCCACGATCTGAGCCTTCATGATCTCACAGATCTCCATAATATCCCTGCGGTTACCTTTGTTGAACTTTACCTTAATCAACATCAGTTCCCGGCTGATGCTCTGAGATTCATCAAACGTTTTTACTTTGATAATATCCAGTTTTTTATTCAGTTGCTTTTCGATCTGTTCAATGGTTCTCTCGTCACCGCTGCTGACAATCGTCATACAGGATACCGCCGGATCATCCGTCTCTCCCACAGCAAGGCTGTCAATATTGAAATTTCTTCTGGAGAAAAGCCCTGCCACTTTACACAGTACGCCGGAACGGTTTTCCACCAGAACAGAATATATTCTCTTCATCGCATCCATCCTCCTACTTTACCAGATCCATAGGATCAATCAGACATTCCATCAGCATGGAGACATCTTCCTGCAGAAACCGTTCCAGCGCTTCCTGTGCCCCGTCCATATTCGCAAGGCGGATAAACGGCAGATCATACGCCGCCGCCAGCTTTTCCAGATCCGGGCTGCCGGAAAGATCCACCACTGAGTAGCGATCCTGATAAGTATAATGCTGGTATTCCCGTACCATGCCCAGATAGTTGTTTTTCAGAACAACGATTTTTACCGGCACATGATGCTGCCGCATGGTTGCCAGCTCCATCATGGACATCTGGAAAGAGCCGTCCCCGCATACCGCAATGACCTGTTTGGAAGGATCGCCCAGCTTCGCGCCCATTGCCGCCGGAATGGAATAGCCCATCGTCCCCATACCGCCGGAGGTCAGAAACTTTCCTTTTCTGACGATATGATACCCGCAGGACCAGATCTGGTTCTGTCCCACATCCGCCACATATATCCCATCCTCCTGCATATTTTCGGAAAGCATCCGGATCAGGGCCGCCGGATCCACATAGTCCGGATTAGGATGCCGTTTCGGCGCCATCTGCACCCGGTATTCGTCCAGCGTTTCAATCCAGGCTTCATGGGCACAGGAAATCTCCTGACTGGCAAATTCCTGGAAAATATGTTTGATATCCCCTACCAGCGGGATCGTCGGCCCCACATTTTTGCCGATCTCCGCCGGGTCCACATCGATATGTACCAGTACTTTATTTTCCGTAATCAGATCAGGCTGGCTCACCGCACGGTCCGCCACGCGTGCCCCTGCCATAATCAGCAGATCCGATTCATTCATGGCACGGTTGGCACAGGGTTTTCCATTATTCCCCACCATGCCATAATACATGGGATGCTCTGTAGGCATAACCCCGATCCCCATCATGGTAGAAACCACCGGCACCCGGTAGTGTGCTGCAAACTCCTGCAGTTCCTGCTGCGCACCGCTTAAAAGTACGCCGCCGCCTGCACAGATGATAGGCCGCTTTGCCTTTTCCAGCTCTTTGATCACCTTTTGAATCTGCACCACATGGCCTTTTACCGTAGGTTTATACGTCCGCAGATTCACTTCTTCCGGATATTTAAACCGGGAAATGGAAGCATTTTGTACATCAATCGGGACATCGATCAGCACCGGCCCTCTTCGCCCTGTGGAAGCAATATGAAATGCTTCTTTAAAAATACGTGGGATCTCATTTGCATCCCGGACAAGATAGCTGTATTTTACAAAGGATTCCGCAGCTCCGGTCACATCTGCCTCCTGAAATACATCAGAGCCGATCAGTTCACTGCTGACCTGTCCCGTAATACATACAAGGGGGATACTGTCCGCAAAGGCTGTGGCTATTCCGGTAAGCAGATTGGTTGCTCCAGGCCCGCTTGTTACCGCGCATACACCAACTTTCCCTGTCACTCTGGCCAGCCCGCTTGCCGCATGCGCCGCATTCTGTTCCGTCCGGATCAGAATGCTCCGGATGGAAGAATGTAAGATACTGTTATAAAACGGGCAAATCGCCACTCCCGGATAGCCGAATACCATATCCACGCCTTCCGCTTCCAGACATTTGATGATTGCATCTGCTCCTGTCATGTTTTTGTCTCCTGTTCTTCTATATTGAATTGACTGCTCCTTATAATCCCAATATCCTCTGCGTCAGCTTCACCGCCTCTGCCGCATCTTTGGAATATCCGTCCGCACCGATCTCCTCCGCATATTCCTGGGTAATCACCGCTCCGCCGATGATAATTTTGGCTTTGCAGCCCTGCTCTCTGGCATAGGCGATCACATGACGCATCTCCTGCATGGTAGTAGTCATCAGCGCCGACAGGGCGATGATCTCTGCCTGATGCCGGATGGCCGTCTCCACAATCACCTCTCTGGGCACATCCTTGCCCAGATCGATCACCTGAAACCCGTGGTTTTTCAGCATCAGTGCCACCAGATTCTTGCCGATATCATGGATATCCCCTTTTACCGTAGCGATCACAATGGTAGGCAGCGCCTCCCGGTCCCCTGCATCCATCAGCATCGGTTCCAGATAGGAAACGGCGGTTTTCATAGCCTCTGCGCCTGCAATCAACTGGGGCAGAAAATATTTTCCCTGGTCAAACAGCTCTCCCACCCGGTTGATACCGGGCAGAAGGGCCAGATCCAATATCTCTTTTGCCGTTTTCCCTTCGTCCAGAGCCGCTTTTGCCAGTTCAGTCACATTTCTCTGATTGCCCTTTATCACAGCTTTGTTAACTTTGCCAAGTGCATCGGATGCCATCACTGCCTGTTCTGATTCTGTGGCAGAAGTTTTGTTTCTCCCGCTGCCCTTACTTACCAAGCCGCTTTCTCTGCCCTGCCCCGTACCTGTCTTTTCCTCAGGCTGCTGTGCCCTCCATTCTTCCATCCGGTTAATATAGCGCAGATCGGCTCCGTCTTTACAAAGCAGCAGATCCGAGGCCAGCGCACAGTTACGCAGCAGCTCCTGCGACGGATTGGCTATGGCCATCGTCAGTCCTGCCTGTATGGCCATTGTCAGAAAAGCCGTATTGACAAAGCTCCGCTCCGGCAGTCCAAACGAAATATTGGACAGACCGCAAATAGTAGCCAGTCCGTTTGCCCTGCAGTAACGTATGGTTTCCAGAGTTTCCAGTGCCGCTCCGGGATTGGCTCCCACCGTAGTCACTAGCCCGTCCACAATGATATCTTCTTTTTCCATGCCCAAGGCACAGGCACGCTCTGTAATCTGACGGATAATCTGTATCTTTTCTTCCTGGTTCTTGGGAAGTCCCGCATCCGAAAGAGGAAGCAGAATAAACATAGCGCCGTATTTTTTCGCAATGGGCAGCAGTTTTTCGAATTTTTCTGATTCCATGGAAATAGAATTGATCAGCGCCCGGCCCGGATATCGCCGCAGCGCCGCCTCCAGTACATCCACATGGCTGGAATCTATGGACAGGGGCAGAGAAGTCACGCCTCCCATCTCTGTAATGGCCTGCAGCATCATCTCCTTTTCGTCAATGCCGCTCATACCCATATTGATGTCCAGCACCTCTGCCCCGCAGGCCTCCTGCTCCTGGGCAAAACCAAGCACCAGATCCAGATCGCCTTCCCGCAGCTTTTCCTGCAGCCTTTTCTTGCCTGTGGGATTGATCCGCTCTCCCACTACGATAAATGTATCCTCCAATCCAAAGGAAAGAGTCCTCCGCTCACTGGTCAGATACCGCACCGCCTTCTTTTGCCTGGTCTGTACTTTCATATCTTTTGTACAGTTTACCAGCTCTTTTATATATTCCGGATCTGTGCCGCAGCAGCCGCCCAGTATGGAAGCGCCTGCCCGGACAAGCCCGGTCATTTCTTTTCCGAACGTTTCCGCATCCATATCATAAACGGTACTGCCATCCGCCGCCAGAGAAGGCAGACCCGCATTGGGCTTGGCAATCAGCGGCACCGTCGTCACCTCTGCCATCGCCCGGATTACCTCTGCCATCTGATCCGGCCCGGTGGAACAGTTGGCGCCAACGGCGTCTGCTCCCAAATGCTCCAGCACCACCGCCGCAGTGACCGCATCCGTGCCAAACAGACTCCGGCCGTCTGTTTCAAAAGTCATCGTCACCATCACAGGCAGATCACAAACCTCTTTCACCGCAATCAGCGCTGCTCTGGATTCCTGCAGGCTCATCATGGTTTCCACCACAAAAAGATCCACTCCGGCCTCCACACAATACCTGATCTGTTCTTTATAAATTTCAATCAGTTCTTCAAATTCCAGCGTTCCCATTGGCGCCAACTGGCGTCCGGTCATCGTCAGATCACCAGCCACATAAGCATTGCCGCCGACCGCTTCCCGCGACAGAGATACCAGCTTCCGATTGATTTCTCCGATCCGGTCTGCCAGGCCGTATTCTGCCAGTTTGATCCGATTGCTTGTAAAGGTAGGCGCATAGACAATATGACTGCCTGCCTGTATATATTCCTGCTGCAGTTTCGTTATGATTTGCGGATGCTCCAGAATCCAGCGTTCCGGGCAGACTCCCGCAGGCATCCCTCTTTTGATCAGATTGGAGCCTGTGGCGCCGTCCAGACAGACAATTTTTTCTCTGCATAACGTCCGAAATTCTTTTTTTGTCATCTGTTATCCTTTCCGGCTTTCATCCATGTATGATTCCCACATTCTTTGTTTATACTGGTTGATAGATGATACATGCATTTAATCATAGCACGATTTCTTTGATTTCTCAATTTATTTTTATATCCTTGCTGTTCACTTTTTGTTGCTTTCATCTATTGAATGTGATAAATTGATAAGAGGTATTTTATGGAAAAGGAAACGGATTCCCATATCCGCCGGAGGTCCTGTATGAAAAAAACCTGGTTTCTGCTTGCAGCCTTTCTGTTTGCCGCAGTGTTGACCGGCTGTGGAAAAAAAGACGATGATCTGGAACAATACAAATCAGAAATGACAGAATTCACCACTACCATTGATGATCTGGTTTCTGCGATTGAAAATATTGATCTGGAGTCCGAAACCCGGACACAGGAGCTTTTGGGTTATCTGGATGAAATGGATGCCGCCTTTGTGGCAATGGGGAACCTGGAGGTACCGGAGCAATTTGCCAATATTGAAGAACTGGCAGATGATGCCAGCGCCAACCTTTCCAAATCTGTTTCCCTGTATCATCAGGCATTTGACAATCCGGAGGACTATGATCCACAGTTGGTGGATGCTGCACTGGAGTATTACAGCCGTGCTTTCAAACGCCTGGATTACATCGGCACCATTTTACAGGGAGATCTGCCGGAAGATGAATCCATCACCATCATCCACGAAAGTGATGAAGAGACACCGGACGAGGCTCCTGAGCAGGATCAGGAAGAGACTCCTGATGAAGAGGCACCGGAGTCCGGCGAAGATGATACCGGGGCAGAAGAATCGGAAGAATCTGCCGAATAACAGCCGGTATCTATCATACTATATAATAAAAAGCACGCTTCCCGAACTTTCTATTGTCATGCATACTAAAAACAGAGAGCGGCCCCGGCCCGGTGCCGCTCTCTGTTTTTATGCGTTTATTGGTTTTCGCTGCTTTTCTTTTTATCAAGCCAGACTATGTATTCAAGAACATTCAAATCCGGATCCGTAAAATAAATCCACCTCTCGGAACCAGCTATCTCATTGGGTCCATCCAGGATTTCAATATGATTTTCTTCCAGTGTACGGATCACCTTATCCATATCGTCTGTCTCAAAGCAAAGATGCGGGCAAAAAGGCGGCTCCGGCCTGACCGGCTGATAGGCAGTGCCTATTGTTTCGATCAATTCCAGACGCGCCCCGTTATAATCAAGAAAGGCACCTCTTTCCCCGCCCTGTCCTTCCGGGTTCACATAAAATAAAAACGTAAATCCCAGCTTATCTGTATAAAAACGAATCGCTTCTTCAAGATTCCTCACACGGAATGCACCATGATCGTATGCCAATGTTCTTTCTCCTCTCTGCCTGAAAATCTGTTTATCAACCAGATTATTATAATGATACTATATCGATCTTGTGTGCGCTCTGCTATTTGACTGTATCATCCGATTCCGGCAAAATCATATGCGAAACGCTTCCGGATTCCGTTTCACCTGCTGCTTCCACCTCACTGGTATGTCCCGACAAAAGTACCATCGGCAGTATCATAGACAAATACAAAGCAGACAACCATTCTCCATTCATTTCCAGCACTCCTCTCCTGTCACTTTACACATTGCACAAAAGCGTCTCACTGTTATGCGCCGCGTGCCTGTCCTGATAGAGAAAGTGTACCAGAATCTCATGTCAAAACTGTGTACAATTCATAAAAGAAAAATAAAATCTGTTTTTTACTCATCACCATCTCTGCGCCTGCGGACAGTTGCGGGCAATGGCATCCATTAATTTTCTGAACTGATCTCCACTGCTCAGGAACATGCTCATTTCTTTATCTCTTTCTCTGGCTGCAGAAGGAGAACCGTCTTTGTATTTCACAATCAGGGAAACCCCAACGGTTACTCTCGCACGCACACCGCCGGAAGAGATACGCGTCTGCTCCTCTCTGCCGCTGATGCCGGCAATATCCGCTGTCCTGACAAAACTGCAGTTGCAGTTGCCGGCGAAGAGAACCCAGTAATCGGGCCCCACAAGAAAACGCGCCGGATACGCCTCCGCCTTGGTATTCATAAAATGAAGCTCCGTATAACGGCCTTCTGCCATCTGCTTACAAAAAGCCTCCTCATCTTCCGGGCCGCAAAAAAAAGAACCTATCTCTTTTTCATAAACAGCCAGTACTTGTTTCATGGAAGCCGCCTTGCCCTGTACCCAGAAACCAAACCAGATAATAACCGCTATTCCTACCCCGATCAGCAAATGTACTCTGGCCACATAAGCCAGATCATATCCGACACCCACACCCAGTGCCACCATAGCGATGATACTGATTGCCATCCAGACAGGCACCATTTTTTTGACCTTTTTCCTGAAATCCTTAAACAATTCGGAATATTCCTTCATTTCTTTTTCCAACCATACTTTTAACTGTCCACTCATAGTACATCCCTCCTGTTTTTATTTCATTTGTATGCTCCGGCAGACAAACACAAAGGCCGCAAAATATCTGATTCCCTCAGCAGATGCCAACGCCATATCAATATGAATCTGCGGTTACTCACAGAAATATACTGCCCTCACGGCATATGCCCTGTTGTGAAACTCCGAAAGAGACACCGCCTCTTTTGTATCCGACATCGGATCCATGCACAGATAGCCATTCGCATCCGAACCTGTCAGCAGTACCCAATGCCAGGCGCCCACCCCTTTCATGCGTACCTTAACAACCGGAAAGATACCGTCCTCCAGCAGCCTTGCAATCTCTTCCCCGTCCACCGAATCCATTACCAGACTTTCCGTTCCCGGTACGGCCAACGGAATCCTGCCCCATATGACCGCTCCGCTTTCCGTATATACTTCCGCTTCCGAAAAAGCCTCATTCAACTCACCTGCCGTCAGTTCAAACGAAAGACCCTGACCGGCGGCCTGCATAGCAAGTCCTGATGCCAGCGCACAGACGAGACAGCCTGAAGATGCCATAGTATCTCTGGCCTCTCCCAAATGGTCATCTGCCCACGCCGGATCCTGCTGGCAAAAATAAACCACATGTTCCGGCTCCCGGATCTGCCGAGGAACCAGCAGCACACCGTCACCGCCTCTGCTACGCCATAAGCATACCGAAAACACCAGCCCCAGAAACATACCTGCGGCAACAACAGATAAACGCCGTATCATTTTACGTTCCGTCAAATCACCTCCCCGTCAGCTACCTGTAAAATCTGTCCGGATTTCTCCGAAACAACTTAGCCGGTCTGTGTCCGGCCCCCTCCAAAATGCTCTCTGTTTCAATCACCCAGTCCGCTATCTTCCTTCTGAAATTTGCAGACAAAAGTGTTTTTCCCAACACCGCCTCATAAGCCTTTTGCAACTCCGACAGTGTAAACATCTCCGGCATCAGGTCAAATATCATCGTTTTGCCGCTTTCTACCAGACTGCGCAGATGCAGAAACGCATGCAATATGATATGTGCATGATCAAAAGCAAGCCCTCCACTCTCCATAATTTCACAGGTGATCTTTTCATGATATGCAATAAACTGCTTCCGTTCTTTGACTATTGCAGTCAATTCCAGATTGTCCCGTTCCGTACACTGCAGCCTGATGGTATAGAGATTGACGATTTCCCCATACTGCGCCTCCACTGTCCTGTCTGTTTCCTTCTTTTCCACATGAACACTGAACCATCTGGCTTCCCAGGCATCCGATCCTTCATGCACCTTGTACTTTTCCCCGTCTATCAGTGTCAGAAAAGCATGAGATATAATCCATCCTCTGGGGTCCCGCCCTGCTTCATCAAAAATGGCGAACGGTTCCAGATAAGCATCTCTGACACCGGTTTCCTCATACAATTCACGATATGCGGTTTCCTGTGTGCTCTCTGACGGCCTGCCAAAACCGCCCGGCAGAGCCCAACAGTCCCGATAGGGAAAAGAACCTCTTCTGATCAGCAGAAGTTTCAGTCCTTTTTCCGGGTCCTTCCGGTAATTCTCCCGGCTGTGTCCGGGGCCCGTATGAGCCTGGGATTTTGTTTCCAGAATAGAGAAAACCGCCATATCCGACGCGACGGAGGGCCGGTCGAACTGATTGATATCATAGGATTCCAGCCAGACTCTTTCCTCCTCTGACATTTGATAGGCTTCCATCCATTTACTCCCCCTGTCTGTTTACAATACCATCAGCATAATATGTTTCTTGGCGGAAAGCAATAGAAATCGGAGAATCTTCATAATTTTCCCATACCGTCAGACTACCAGCCTTCCTTTTTGCTGTGCGATTCCCACAAAGATTTCACTCCCTGCATTAAACTCTATCGTATCCTCTTCCATTCCGTCCGAAAAAACCACACCGTTTTCGGCCATTTTAGAAATCACATGAAACTGATCCGCCAATCCGATTTTTCCGTATACGATTCCTGTCTGGGTCATCCGGCTGGGAAACGGTTCCCGTACCACAAAAGTCAACCGGGCGTCCTCCCATCTGAGCGGATGATCTCTGACAGATCCCAAACCGAACAGATCTGCCATCCGTCTGGTCTGTGCCATAACCGATTTGTACCATCCGGTAGCGCCCAGACCGGTGGATATAATGATCCCGCTGGAGGACTGATGCTCTATATCCTGATTCCATCTCAAATCATAACGGGCTGAAGTATGTGTCCGGCATCCGATAAACAGATCATTCACCGCCAGCATACACTGGCCGTCTCTTGTGTCTGCTCTGGCCATTGTAATCTCTCTGACATCATAATTGCCGTCCAGCACACAGGGGAGCAGCCGGGCAAGCTGCCCGGCCTGAAAGGAAAGCAACACCCCGTCCCAACGTCCCGGATCCGGATTGATGCCGATCAGAGGCTGACCGTCCAGATATTTCATCACATTGACCACCAGACCGTCCTGCCCCACCGCGATCACAACATCCTGCTTTCCAAATATCATATTGGAAACATACGACCGGTCGATGACCTGTACTCTGGCAAACTGCCGGGCAACTCTGGCAACTTCCGAAACTGCCTGTGTGTACATGCGGTCCTCCTCCACATAATCCGAAAAATCCACTCCCATATGCTCAATGTAAAACCGGGCCTGCTCTATTGTATTATATTTACAGATCAGCTCTGTCAGTCTGGTCTTTCTTGTCACCAATACCACTTTGTGCATATCACGATTTCTGCCGCTGCCCATTTCACTGCCTCCCTGCCTGTTTCTTACCTATTGGCCAATGTCTCCAGCAGATCCGGAGATACATTCAATACACCGATTTTATCGGCCTTATCTCCGATTTCTGCAAACGCCTTGGCAATCAGAGCCTTGCTGTCCATACCGCTGACCACCAGCGCCTTGATGACCTCTGTATCCATTCCCATAAAAGTCCGCAGCAAAACTTCCGAATCATATGCTTTGGCATCGGATCTTTTCTTTTCATTCTCTGTCTGCAGATCCACCAGTTTTTTCCGCTCTTCCTCCAGTGCAATGTCTTTTGTGATCCTGCCTGCATCCAGCTCCGCCTGCTTCTCTTGCAGCATGCGTTTGGTTTCCATTTCCTTCTCTTTTTTCTCCCTGGCTTTTTCAGCAATGCGGATTTCCGTATTCAGCACATTTTCCTGAATTGCCCTCTCCTGTTCGATGGCTGCATTCCGCCTTTTATAGATAGCATCATCCTGCTGCTTCAAAATTTCTTCCCGTGTGGCGGCCTCCAGCGCTTTTCGTGTATCCGGCTGCGGCAAAATCCCAAGGATGGAAACCGCCAGAATCTCCAGTCCAAATTCCTGTATGGTTTCGTCCCCTTTCAGCGCAGTCCCCAATACCTTAGCCAGCTCGTCAGCAGAACGAATGGCTTCTTTGACCGTCTTTACCCCCATTGCTTTTGCCGTATATACTTTTACCAGACTCATAATGCGCCTTGCCATTTTAGTTTTGGCTTCGCTTAATACAGTCTCATACGCTCCGTCTGTGTTACCATAGGAAAAATTCACCATTCTGGAAGCCTTTTCATAATCCGCTATGATATAGGAAATCTCTCCCTGTACCTGAATCTTCTGAAAATCCAGTGTCATTATATCATCATAGACAAAACCGGTATCAAAAGCAGTGGCCGGAATCACCAGCATACTTGTTGTCATCGTATTATAAAAACCCGAAAGCCCCAGCCCCTGTTCCGTCACTTTTCCCTTCTTTACCTTCATCACATATTCTGTCGGTTCAAACTTTCTATATCTGACTGCCATATTTCTTTCCTCCCTCTCTTTTTTGTTTATATTATTATGATACTATCAATATGGTAATATATCAATCATTTTCTTCAGTTTTTTAAATCAAAACAGTTATCCACACTCTATTACTGCCGAACTATTAACCTCATCTGAGTATTGATATCCTGTCTGGTTCAATCAAGTAAGAAATTTTTTAACCGGGAGCAGCATGCTTAGTCTGCTCCTGAAAGCTTTTATACTTTTTTCGTTTGTTTATTTGACTATGGCTCAGTATGGCATATGGACACACATATTTACAGTTGATATAATATCAGTGAAAGATAGAAAATATATCGCAAGATGCTGCAAAGATCACGGAAAAAACCGTCCCGGAATTTGTCAAGAGGGCAATAAGATCACAAGTTAAGTGAGATGAAGCATCCCAGCGTATGGGGATGAATCCTGTAACAAGTGAAATTCAAAGCAACACCATTAAAGCATAATCAGAAGGAGGCTCACATGCCATTAGCACAAACCAAACTTTATACAGAAACAGACTATTACATCTGCCAGAGGATATCCGTGCAGAGCTGATCGAGAGAAATCTGATCTATAACCAGGCTGTACCCTCCAGAATCCATCAAACCATATTAAGCGAATTGCATACAGTCATAAACAATTACATCAAATCAAAAAGCGGATCCTGCAGAGTTTACCCGGCCCCATTCACTGTCAAGCTGAAGGCAGACAAAAAAACCATAGTTGAACCGGACATCAGTGTGATCTGTGACCAGGACAAACTCACAGACCGTGGCTGTACTGGAGCCCAAGACTGGATTATCGAGATTGTTTCCCCTGGTAATTCAAGCCATGACTATGTACTGAAGCTGAACCTTTACGCAGACGCAGGTGTCCGTGAATACTGGATTGTAGATTCTCACAGAGAACGGATTTTCGTTTACCATCTGGAACAGGAGCATTTTGAGGTTGAGACATACACATTCCAAGACTGTATTCCTGTTGGTATCTATCCAGATTTGAAAATTGACTTTCCCAATCTGGACCTTTGAAAACAGGTTTCGTTCTCATATTTGCTATTTTCCTTGTGGGAGCAAGCTACAGGTAAAATAGCACTTAGGCTATATCCTGAGTGCTATTTTATTGCCATTACAAAAAAGTACCGTAACCCTTAGTTTTACGGTGATAAGGAAGTATTCACAACAACTTATCATCAACGCTGACAAACAGGGTGCAAAAAGAGGGTGATTATAATAAACATTCACCCTCTTTTAATTGACTTTCAATTAAATGGAATATCACTATTTTCAAAAGAATTTTCCAAAATTATAATTAAAATATTTTTCACAAAAACTGACATCATATTTTCTGGTAACTGCATATAAAAATTGTACATATTTTCAAATGGTTCTTTATCATATTCATAGCTTGTATTACTTTGCATCACATAGTCTTCAAGATACGGTAGCTTTTTTAAAAATGTAAGTAGTGATATTTTGCTCAAAAACACATGTGATTCAATAATATCTTTCAAATCACTTTCTATCCAAATTTTAATACTATCAAAATCGGGTAAATGACTTTTAGTAAAATACAGTTTTATTTCGGAAATCATATCACGAAAATAGTCTAAACTAAATTCAGTTATAGGTTTTAGGTTGCTATTTTCTTGCGCATACTCATCAGAGAACAACGAGTTTTTCAGTGCAACTGCATTCTCATAACGATTTTGAGGGCTTGTCGATAAACATTTCTGTATTGCTTTTATTAAGAAAGGGTTACATTCAGAATTATTTAAGTCATCTAATTTATCTCTGCTAAAAGAGCCATTAGTCACAATCGAAAACAAAATAGCCCCAATACAATAAACTTCTGTCAATATACCATATTTTTCGTCTTCTGGAGCAAACTTATGGGAAATATCTTTATAGACAGTATCATAATTTGTGTCATCATTACCACGAGCAAATCCAAAATCAAGTACTTTAATATTTCCACTTATATCAACCATAACATTAGAATAACTAATATCACGATTCATATCTGATTTCTCATGTACATAAGCCATAGCCGAAATATACTGCCTACATAATTCTTCTTTTGCATCTTGATTTAAGGTATTTTCGTTTAAATAATCTATTAGCTTCTTTCCCGTAATATGTTCTAATTTTATGTATGCACTTTCATCACCTAAAAATCCAAATTCGTATGCTTTTACTACATTTTCATGTGAATAGTGTAATAATTTTTTGCCCTCTCGTATAAATCTCTTTTTCATTATTTCCGGGCTGCTTTCTTGGAATACACTTGGTTCATATATTTTATAAGCATACATCTCTTGCGTATTCTCGTCATAATATTTATATACTTTGCCAAATCCACCATGCCCTAATTCATTTTCAACTATTCTCTCAATGACAATTTCATTTTTTATTTGAATAATAGTATCTGTTAATCTTGTTTTTGACAAATCACTTTTTGCTATTATTTCCAGTGACATCAATAAGAAATCGTCTTTATTCCCATGTATTTTATCGCATAATTGAAATAAGCCTTTCTGCTCTTTATCTAAAATTGCTCTATTTTCCCCTGCGCAAAATATTACCAAATCACGTTTAAACGTATTCCATACAATTCGAGTAAATTCTCCACTATCGTTGAATTGAAATTGACAATCTGACAAAATATTGTATAGTTTAGAATCAAATGCCGGATTATCTTTTATATTGACTAGCAAGTCCTTTTTTAAATCATTTGCTGTATACATATAG
>VSOB01000017.1 GCA_009774625.1 Lachnospiraceae bacterium | reverse complement strand
CATATCGCTGTGCCAGACGTCTCTCCATCTCTTCCACATCCACCTGCTCCACTTCATACTGCCATCGGTACCATGCTTCCTCACTTTCGAAAGCGCCCGCCTGTCCTTCCCGGATAAACTGTGCAAAGACAGCTTCTTCCTGTAAGGCTTCCGGTGTATATCCCTGCCCGGACTCTGCTTTCTCCGTCTCAGCCGCCTCCCCGATCCTTCTGGCCTGCAGATAAGGGACTGCTTCTGCTTCCATGCCGTTCCACGCCCTTGTATCCGTACCATAGCCACAGGAAGTGGAATAATAATATGCATCAATCGGATCATCGCCATAAAGCAAAAGCTCTCCTTTGGTTGCCTTGACTGCAGCCGTTGTCTCTGCCTTTTCCTCCGTATTGCCATATACCTGAAAAGCAGTGCTGTCATCCACATGGGCTCCCAACTCAGGAAATCCGGCGTTCTTCATATTCCGGTAGGCATAGGTTCGGGCACATACTGCCTGTGCCTTCAGACTCTCCTCCGGATAGGAAGCCGGCATTTCGCTGGGCACCACCCCATACAGATATTCTTCCAGCAGCAGTTCATTGATCACAGCCAGTCCATTCTCCGTCCTGACGATTTCCAGGCTGCCCCGATACTCTGTCCGCTCCCGGTTCCGCTCTATGGAAGTCAGTACGATCCGGCCCGTATTCGCAGAAAGTGTCAGAAACACCCGGTCACTGTCCTGATAATATTCACTGTCTCCGGCAATGTGTACACTCTCACCTGCTTCATAAGACTCCTTTTCCTCTCCGAACTCCAATGTATAGGCACAGTCTGCCGTCAGTTCCACACTTTCATGATAACGTCCATTATAATTTCCGCTCTGCAAAAGCACACGAATGGTTTCCATCTTTTCTTCTGAAGTAATCAGACAGGCACATACCATACCATCCTCTGTCACGTAATCGGTATTTTCATAACCGATCGGCAAATCCTGCAGAGAAAGCTCTGTCAGCTCTCCATACAGGCGGTATACCCTGACCTCTTTTGCTATGGGCAGTTCCCTTCCCGGCAGACTGATGGTTTCTTCTGTGATTCCGAGCAGCTTACCGCTCTGTTTTTCCTTTTTTACATGACAGTCCCTAATTTCCCCATCCTGCATAGTAACATCCGCAACCTGCTCCCTGTTTTCCTTTTCGGTCTGACAGGGCAGATAAAAAACATTGCCTGATAAATAGCAGAGAATCCGGCCATCCTCCACCTCACTGATCCACAAATTGTGCAGAATGGTTTCCTTCTGCTGCGGCGCTTCCACCACTTCCAATATCACATCGTCCCGGACATATGCAGTGACCTGCTTATACATGCAGTCCTTTGTTTCCTCTGTCTCATATGTAAAGATTCCGTCCGTTGTCAGCACTCTGCTGCGGCCACTCCCGCTTTCGTCTCCAGGTGCCGTTTCCGTGGCACGCTCCGCCTGTATCAGATCCCCATAAGCCAACAATGTGGTTTCTATCTTATCCACACTTTCATCCGCTTCGTACTGTTTGATTCTTACTTCCTTCTCGTAATCAACACCTCTCTTATGCCTGCCTGCCAGAAAGCAGAAAAACAAAAGGCCTGCTATCACCAAACATGCTTTCAACCACATCCGTACTCTCTTTTCCATTACTGCCTCCTGAAATCATAATTTTCTTCGCTCGCATCTACTCCGCCGTGCCCCGCTCTATTTTGCTTCGGCTCATTGCTGCATGCAAAAAAAGGCAGCCGCCTTTTTGCAACTGCCTTTTATCTTCAGTGTCCCCAAAATGTGGTTCCTGTCTTTTGACTCCTAGCTTTCGCCAGGTGGGTGACCGCAGCACGGATGCCTGTCTTCCTCTGCGCAATGAAGGCCTGACATTAGTCCGGCGATATAGGAATCCCGTTTAAAGTAAATGTAGGTTCAAAAATAACAAGAATTGTATCCACATCTCAGGTTACTATCATTATACCCAATCATATCGAAAATTACAATACGCAGAAAGTAGAAAATATTGACTGTAAAAAAATTAACTCTGCTTTCTCCGGCAAAAGCGCATATTTCATTTTATCAATCCAACTCCGCCCGGCCAAATAAATCCAGAATCAGAGTCCGGTCTTCACAGGCTTTCTTAAACCGGGAAATAAAGTCAGCTAAAGCATCTTTGTCTTTGGAATAGGCACAAAACATATCGGCCTCCGGGTCAAAGCCTATTTTCTCCTGCAGCTCCTGGCACTTTTCGACCAGAAACACCTGGGCCAGACTACCCCAGTCATAACCATTGCCTATAAATCCCTCATCAGCACGGGTGTCAAAAACTTCCTGCAGATATCCACTGCCTGCATCCAGGCAGACAGAAGCGCCATTGCTTTGCTCTACCCAAGAGAACGGTGCAATTTCATTTTTAAAGGTTTCCTCCATTTCCATGTTTTTTCTCCTTGTTCTTCTTACATCCAAAAAGACGGGGAAAAGCTGCTGCTTTTCACCCGTCTTTCTGATCTTTTATAAAAATGCAATCTTAAACCAGTGCGTCTACCAGCTTCTTTACTGCAGCCAGTGCTTCATCCGGAAGTTTGTCATACCCTTCCTTCTTGGTTGCAAAGCCTTCTACTGCATCAACACGGTTCTGCATAGCATTCTTCAATGCTGCCACATACTCTTTGTCGTTTAAATCAGGTGTGAAATCACCTGTCTTGCCGGACCAGTCGTTCATGATTTCGATGTCCTCAAAAGGTCCCCACTTCTCAAATGCAGCTTTTCCTTCCACGATGGTTTCCAGAATGCCAAGTGTATCAGCAGGTTTTACCTTCTTGCCCATGAAATCGCCTGTATTTACGATATAGCATGCCACGTTCTTCTCTTCTACCAGCTTTTTGAACTTCTCATAGTCATGTACAAGCGGATAGGTTCTGAACGGGTTTGCATAAGGCACGATACGAAGTGCATTCAGATCAGTACCTGCTGCCACACGCTCTGCTGTGGAAGTCTTGGTAGCCAAAGTAGCGCCCATAACGGAAGCCAGAGCGGAACCTTTTAATTTCAATACCGGCGGAATGGTAGGATCTTTCATAATCCAGAAGATTGCATTAACAGGCGCGTCAATCTTATCCACACGGTTAGGAGACCATAATTTGGACTTGATCGCACGGCCATTGCCGTTTCTTACATCCTCTGTTACCAGCTGGATCTTGCCGTCCTCATCCATTGTGCAGGAGCAGTTCTGTGCGGACAGAAGGTAAGTATTGTCCGGGCAGCCGGTCGGATAATCTGCTGTCTTATCAAAATAAGTAGGCTCCAGCGCTACGGAAGAGCAGGTATCTGTATTGATGATAAACGCATCATCATGCAGAACGGTAATCGGATATTTGCCGCCATGTTTAGCATGTGTCAGAGTGGACTTGCCGGATCCTGACAGACCATAAACGGATGCAACAAACTTGGAACCGTCAGCAAGTGTGTACTCTTTCTGTCCGCCGTGGCAGGAAGCATAGCCGTTTCTGTTAGCCAGTGCCCATGCCATTGTCAGTGTGCCCTTCTTATGCTCACCGAAATATCTCATACCAAGAATTGCCGCACAGTTCTGGTTGGTATCAAAATAGCACAGAGTCAGAGGATCGCTCAGGCAGCTATAATCTACATCCGGTGCATCATGAGGCGCCCACTGGGGATCGGAGAAAATATAAATATCAGGCTCTTTGCCGTCGCCGATAGGCTTGGAGTTCTTGTACATTTTCACGTATTCATCAGACATATACTGGAAGTTAAGCATCCAGTTGTAAAGAATGTTCTCTTCTCCTTCCGGAATCAGCAGATGCGCCTTTGCCATAAATTCCGGATCCAGACCGATAAAGCACTCTGCATGATACATCGTTTTCCAACGTGTCTCATAAACAGCGTCCATAACCACCTTGTCAAGTTTTACTTCGTCTACACCGGGTTCGCCTTTGATACGGCGCGCCGCTGCATAACGTCCTGTAACAGCGCCATCATTGAACAGAAGAACCTTTGCATCTCTTTCAAGACCGAACTCTTCTCCATGATATACAGGCATGTCCGTTACAACGGTTCCAGGAGAATTTTTAGCTAATTCATAGGCTTCCTTCAATGTGTTTACCTTTACCACATTGTTTCCGTAGAAAGCAGCTTCAATGATGGAACGTGTCTTGGAAAAACCCGGTTTTCCGGCACCGATCTCATTGAGCGGATAATACGCTTTTGTTGACATGTTACGTCCTCCTTATATAATGTGTATTTGATATCAGACCTCCCATCCCCAAAACAGGAGACTGATACGTTCCGGATACGGTATTCCAGGTTCTGGTATACCTTAAATATTATCTCAAAATGCCCGTCAAAAGTCAATAGTAAAAACCGTCTCTGTACCGCGTCAGACCTCTCTGGTGACCTCCGTCAGCCATACCTGTTCCTCCTCTGTCAGATATGGGGAAATCGTTTCACGTACCTGCCTGTGATACCGATTCAGCGCTTCCCGCTCTTTCTCGGACATCTGTTCCGGCACAATGGCATCCAGATCAATGGGCACATAAGTCAGATGGGAAAACTCCATAAACCGGCCGCTGTCGCATTGCAGCCACTCTTTCACCTCCAGTACATTTTCGGTACGGATGCCATACCTTCCTTCCAGATACACGCCCGGCTCATCGGTTACCAACATCCCCTCTTCCAGAACTGCCTCCGGTATCTGTTTCCGGTATCTCCATTGTATACTCTGGGGTCCCTCATGTACATTCAGCATGTAACCCACACCGTGCCCTGTCCCGCATTTATAGTCCATTCCCAGATCCCAAAGCGGTCCTCTGGCCAGGATATCCAGATTCCGCCCGGTGCATCCATACAGGAATCTGGCGCCGGCCAGACGCAGCATACCGGTTGCCACGGCTGTGAAATGCTCCTTCATCTCCTGTGAAATCTCTCCCAGCACAATGGTTCTTGTCACATCCGTGGTACCGCCAAGATATTGACCACCAGAGTCAACAAGCAGCATACCTGCCTCCTTCAGCGGGGCGCAGTCTGTTTCATCCGCCTCATAGTGCATCATCGCCCCATGCTCCCCATAGGCGCTGATGGTAGGAAATGAAACATCCAAAAACTCCGGAATCCCTCTCCGCAGATTATCCAGATACTGCGCTGCACTGTATTCCGTAAGTGACTGCTCTCTGACTGCCTTTTTAATCCAATGGATAAATTTGGTTACCGCAATGCTGTCTTTCAGATATATTTTACGAATATATTCCAGCTCTGTCTCTGTTTTCACTGCTTTCAAAAGCTCTGTGGGGCTGCTTCCCTCTCTGCAGTTCCCATAGGCCCAGAAGATCCGGTACATGGCATAGCTTACATTGCGGTCGTCGTACAGAAGGATGCCTCTGCTGCGCCCTGCCAGAAAATATTCCTGCAGAAAAGGCACTATGCTCCAGTAGTCCCGAATCCACACGCCCGCTCCCCGCATGCTCTCCAGTGTCTCTCTCTGAAGGGAACCTGCCTGCAAAAATACATAAGCGTCCTTTTCGGTAATAAACCCATAGGACATTAACACCGGATTGTATGCCACATCGTTGCCCCGCAGGTTAAACAGCCACATCAGATCGTCCAGTTTGCTGACAAACAACGCCGATGCCTTGCTCTGTTTCATTTTTTCCCGTACCTTTGCCAGCTTTTGTGCCACACTCTCCCCGCAGTATTCCACGGGAACCGTTTCTGCCCGGCTGCAGGGAAAGGCCGGTCTGTCCCTCCAGATACTGTCCACCAGATCCTGCTCGCTGACAATCCTGACGTTTTTCCCGGACAATGCATTTTCCAACTGTTTGCCAAAAGCAGCCGTCACCACTCTGCCGTCAAAGCCAAGGCTCTGCCCTTCCCACATATTCTGTTCCAGATAAACAGGGATATCCGGCACACCTTCCTCCTGCATCCTGAACAGACGAATGCCCGTATCCGCCAGCTCTTTTTCCGCCTGCACGAAATACCGCCCGTCCGTCCAGAGTCCGGCTTCCTCCCGGGAAACCACGAGCATACCGTTGGAACCGGTAAAGCCGGATAAAAATTCCCGCGCTTTGAAATATCCGCTTACATATTCCGAATTATGAAAATCCGCCGTGGGAACCAGATAATAATCCACTCCCGCCTCTCTCATGGCAGTACGCAGCATCCGCAGCCTCTGCCTGATCTCTTTTTTATCCGTCATGAAAGACCTCTTTTCTTCCTGTCAAATCCGTCAATATCCCTGTGCTCCGTCACCGTTCAGTATGCTCACTGCAGAAGATGTCCCGATCCGGTCACATCCGGCGTTCAGAAATGCTTCCAGATCCTCTCTGGTCCTGACACCGCCGGCTGCCTTGACCTTCACATCCGGGCCGATGTACTTCTGAAACAGACGGACATCCTCAATCGTAGCGCCGCCGCTGCCAAAACCGGTGGAAGTCTTAATATAATCCGCACCCGCATTGGTGACGGCTCTGCACATGGCGATCTTTTCTTCCTCTGTCAGGAAACATGTCTCTATGATTACTTTGAGAATGTGTCCGCCGCATGCCTGTTTCAGTGTCCTGATCTCCTCTTCCACCTTATCATAAAGATGATTTTTCACATCGCTGATGTTGACTACCATATCAATTTCACCTGCGCCGTCACGGAGAGCTTCTCTGACCTCCTCCAGCTTGGCACTCGTTACGCTGTACCCCAGCGGGAACCCTACCACAGTGCAGATATTGATCTGTTCCCCGTATTTGTCGGCAATTCGCCTGATATAGGCAGGCGGCACACAGACAGACGCCGTCCGGTATGCAATCGCCTCTTCGCACAGCTTTTCTATATCCTCCCATGTGGCAAAAGGCTTAAGCTGAGTATGATCCACATGGCGCAACATCTCTTCGTTTGTCATATTATTTCCTCCTGTTTTTTATATTCCGTAATAAAACATCAGATTCCTGTCTTTTATTATAATATCCTTTCCCTGGTTTTTACAAGTCTATTAATTTTTTCTAAAATCATATGTTTTTCTTGCCTATTTTACCGCTCTCATGGTATCATAAAATGCATACATTTCATAAGTGACTTCTATTATGCCTTGGTATAATACCATTCTATACCTATTCGGTCATCCCCCTGCAAACGTCCTTCGGGCCGACGGACTTTATCCAATATGGCACTTCATAACGCATGCCCTCCGGGTCGGCGGACTTTGTTCGATGTGGTATACGATTCACTTCAATTCTTCACAGAAAGGTGGCGAGAGCTTTATGGACCACAGTGTCTATTCAACCATTACACCTGAGATTCTGGCATTAGCAGAGCTTAGCCTGGAGGCGGGTACCATTGATCCTGCACTCTATACAAAATTTGATGTCAAAAGAGGACTTCGTGATTTAAACGGAAAGGGCGTTCTCACAGGCCTGACCAATATTTCGGATGTCCGTGCAACAGAAATCATTGACGGCAAAACCGTCCCCACCCACGGTCATCTGTTTTACCGTGGTTACAATATCAAAGATCTGGTAACCGGTTTTACAACAGAAAAGCGTTTCGGATATGAAGAAATTACATATCTGCTTTTGTTCAACAAACTCCCCGACCAGGCAGAACTGACCGCCTTTACCAGACTGCTGTCCGATTACCGCAGTTCTCTCCCGACTCACTTTGTCAGAGACATTATTATGAAGGCTCCCAGCCGGGATATGATGAACACACTTGCCAGAAGTGTCCTGACCTTATATTCCTATGATATGCTGGCGGATGATACCTCCATTCCCAATGTACTGCGGCAATGCCTGGAACTGATCAGTTTGTTCCCTCTGCTGTCCATTTATGGCTATCAGGCATACAACCATTACCATAACGGCGACAGTCTATATGTACATCAGCCCAGGCCCGATCTTTCCACAGCAGAAAATATCCTGCATATTCTTCGTCCTGACAGTTCCTATACCCCTCTGGAAGCGAAACTTCTGGATATTGCCCTTGTGATCCATATGGAACACGGCGGCGGCAACAATTCCTCCTTTACGACTCATGTGGTATCCTCCACCATGACCGATACCTACTCTGTGATTGCAGCCGCCATCGGCTCTCTGAAGGGTCCCAGGCACGGCGGCGCCAATATCAAAGTGGTACAGATGTTTGATGACATGATGGAGCAGATATCTGACTGGACAGATGAAGAGGAAGTAGGAAATCATCTGCGCAAACTACTGCATAAGGAGGCCTTCGACAAAGCCGGGCTGATCTATGGTGTAGGCCATGCAATCTACTCCAAATCCGACCCAAGAGCCGAAATTTTCCGTTCTTTTGTGGAAAAACTGTCTGAAGAAAAAGGGCTGCAAAAAGAGTTTGCCCTGTACTCCCTGGTGGAACGGCTGGCTCCCCAAATCATCGCGCAGGAACGCCAGATGTTCAAAGGTGTCAGCATCAACGTGGACTTCTATTCCGGTTTCGTTTACAAAATGCTGAACCTGCCCACAGAACTGTATACCCCCATCTTCGCGATCGCAAGAATCGTAGGCTGGAGCGCACACAGACTGGAAGAACTGGCAACCAATGGCAAGATTATGCGTCCTGCCTATAAAACCCTGTGCACAGACCAGGACTATATCGCAATGGGCGACCGCTGATGCATTCCGCCTGCGCGGAGCCGCTTCCATTGTATCCATTCAAACCGTTTTAGCATAACAGGCATTACAAAAAAGGAACTGCTGCAGAATAGAGAATTGCCTGTCCATTCTGCATCAGCTCCTTTTTATTTTCTTCCTGAACCAGTTAATAAATCAGATTTCAAAGTCCCAGATATTTTTTCTGCGCTTTTGCCGTCATGACTCCAAATCCAACTACCACAATGAAAAATACCACTGCCATAATAAGCTGTACCATGGTCAGACCGCCGTACAGATCGTTCAGCACACCCACGGCCCCGCAGATCAACGCACAAATCCCCATCAGAATCGTTTTTCCATACATATACTGAATATAGCCCGGAATATCCTTAGCTTTGGAAAGATCCGCCTCTTTGCTGACCATAATTCCTTTGGCCAGCTCGCCTGTCTGCTTCATTTTCACCGCCGCATAGATCAGATAAGCGCCGAAAAAGGCCATAAACACATCCAACATCAAATCCATCTTTTTTCTCTCCTATCATTCAGATGGCAAAAAACCATATACTGTGCATATTTGTCATTTGTATCAATCATTTGCTGACTGTGACTTGTGAAGGATATTAGAAGTTCTTACTACTTTATTCATTATCAGCAATTCCCAGAAAGCCGCATACCGTCTGTGTCATCTCTTCTGTCTCACAGATATGATCGTGCAGGATGGGGGCGCTGCGGATTTCTTCCACTGCTCCCGGCACTGAGATTCCTGATATCCGGGAAAGCTCATCTGCCAGCGCAAAATCATCCGTATCCTCACAGGAAGGCCGGACAGAATCCATTACACTTCTGGTAAACTTAAAAGGACTGGCTGTGGAAGCGATCACTGTCTTTTTATGGTCTCCCGTTTCTTTTCTGTACGTTTCATAGACTACAGAAGCCACCGCGGTATGCGGATCCAGAACATAGCCTGTTTTCTCATACAGAGTCCGGATACGCTCTCCGGTTTCCTGCATGGATGCATAGCCGCCGTAAAAATCCTCCAACGCCTGCCGCATAGCTTCTTCTATCGTATAGGCACCGTCTTTTGCAAGCTCTGCCATCAAAGCGGCATTTTTCTCCCCATCCTCTCCGGCGATCTGATAAATCAGCCGTTCCAGATTGCTGGAAATCAAAATGTCCATAGAGGGTGAGCTTGTCAGTACAAATTTCCGGTTTCTGTCATAGGTGCCGCTTTGGAAAAAGTCATACAACACCCGGTTCTCATTGGAGGCACAGATCAGCCTGTCAATCGGCAGTCCCATATGCTTAGCATAATAAGCAGCCAGGATATTGCCGAAATTACCAGTGGGAACCACCACATTTATCTGCTCTCCGCTCTTTACCTTTCCTTCTTTTAAAAGCGTGGCATAAGCGTACACATAATATACGATCTGAGGCACCAGTCTGCCAATGTTGATAGAATTGGCAGAGGAAAACTGAAAACCGTGGGCATCCAGCCTGCTTTTCAGCGCTTCATCTGCAAAAATCTTCTTGACTCCCGTCTGGGCATCGTCAAAATTGCCGCGTATTCCCACAACAAAGGTATTGTCCCCCTTCTGTGTCACCATCTGCTTTTCCTGGATCGGGCTGACCCCATCCTTTGGATAAAAAACCACAATACGAGTGCCCTTCACATCTGCAAATCCTGCCAGCGCCGCTTTTCCCGTATCTCCGGAGGTAGCAGTCAGAATCACGATCTCATTCCTGATATGGTTCTTTCTGGCTGCCGTGGTCATCAGATGAGGCAGTATGGAAAGCGCCATATCCTTAAACGCAATCGTAGGCCCATGAAACAGCTCCAGATACCAGGCGCCGTCCGCCTCTGCCAGCGGGGCAATTTTTTCAGTATCAAATTTGCCGTCATAAGCCTTTGCAATACAGTCTTTCAGCTCTTCTTCTGTATAATCTGTCAGATACAGCTTCATGATCTCATACGCAGTCTCCTGATAACTCATACCTGCATATTCTTCCAGAGTTTTGTCCAGCGCAGGAATCCTCTCCGGAACAAACAACCCGCCGTCATCCGCCAGCCCTTTTAAAACAGCCTGGGAAGCCGGTACTGGCTTACTTCCATTTCTGGTACTCTTATATAAAATTTCCATCTATGTCTTTCCTTTCGTAACTCAATTGCGGCTCTCCCTGTCAGTGCAGCCATGCCAAAGTATACCACAAAGTAGTTCTTCCCGCAACAGGCAGCCGGGGATTTATGGACAAACACACCCGCTTGTCCACTCTCAGGAAAAAAATTCATGTCCCCCATATTGGAACAGACGGGTCAGATGATTGTCAAACCACTGCATTTTCTCCGGTGCGGCGCCTTTTCTGGACACAAAATAGAGAGCCCCTTCTGAATAATCTTCACCCAAAAGCGCCCGTTCCACTGCTTCTATCGTTTCATCCGAAACTTTGACCCGCTGATAACGTCCGTCCCGGATCGGAGAAAACTGGAAGGACCCGTTGCTTTTCTGAAATACCACACCTTCCACCGTATTCGGAAATGCACTGTCTCTGACCCGGTTTAAAATCACGTTTGCCACCAGTATTCTGCCGTTTAAATCCTCGCCTCCGGCCTCTGCTTCCACGATTCTGCATAAAATCTGGAAATCCTTTTCGGAGAGGTATTCCGCCTGCCGTTCCAGCACCTGATAATCGATGACTCTCTGCCCGGAATCCGCCCGGTCTATACTGCCGATCATACTGCTGGCTTCCTCTTCCCGGAGTCCTTCCTGCAACTGCATACGAAAAGCAGGTGTTGCAGCATAACGGCTCCGTTCCACGATTTTCAGGCAGCAGAAGGAAGCCAGAACGATCATATTACAAAGGAAAAGCGAAAGAACATATTTTCTATACATAATATCTTCACCCATATCATTCTATACAGGTTGTACCAGAATTATGCAAAAAACTGGAAAATTTATGTAATTCATCCGGAAAACCGCCGCTGGTAAGAACATATTCTTTGTGTTATGATAAGAAAGAATCACAGCTACAGAACACAAATAACAGCATCAAAGGAGCCGCTTATGCAACTGCCCGGTGTTTTTACCGCACAAAAAAAAGACGGCAGCGTCTATTTCCGCGCTTCCGTCACATACCGCAGCAAACACATCAGTCTCGGCAGTTTTTCCTCTGCCCGGACTGCCCATCAGGCATACCGGGAAGCGCTGCACATTCTGAACGACAAAACCGTCACCTTTTTGTCTTACCACTCCGATCTGTCCCTTCCTTTCGGGAAATGGGTCAGTCTGATGAATTTTCGGGACAACGGGCTGTACATTGCCAATCCCATCTATATCCGCATCCGATACTTTGAATATTATCTGACGCAGGACACTGTCCTGAAATTTGACCTGGATGATTTATTTTATTATTCTTCTCACAAAATCATGAAACGGGGAGGCCGTCTGTTCATTTCCGATTATGGTATGCAGACCGGCATCGGGGCACGTTATGGCATTAAAAACTATGCGGTGGAAGGCCGGGACTTTCGCTTTGTCAACGGAGACGATCTGGATTTCCGTTATGAAAACCTCGAAATCATCAACTGCTTCCACGGCGTCAGCCGGGTCACAAAGGCCGGGAAACCATACTACAAAGCCAAAATCCATATCAACGGAGACTATATCATCGGTTATTATGAAACGGACATACAGGCCGCCATTGCCTATAACAAAGCCATAGATCTTTTGAAAAAAGCAGGGAGTACCAGGCAGTATGTCCCCAATTACATGGAAAATGTCTCTCCGTCTCTCTATGCCGACCTGTACGACAAAATACCTGTCTCCCCCCGCATTCTGTCTTACAGACCGGAATCTGCCGCCCTGCCAGACGACAATGCCCCTACAGCATTCCCTTCGTAGACCACACGCCGTCTATACGGGGTTCCTGCATCGTCGCTTCGTCCAGCGCTTTGGCAAATGCCTTAAAACTGGCCTCTGCAATATGATGATTGTTCACACCGCTGATCTGTTTCAGATGCAGATTCATCCCGGCCGAATAAGAAACGGCATAAAAAAAGTCATGAATCATCTCTGTGTCCAGATCGCCGATTCTGTCCACTGTATAGGTTTCCTCAAAGCTCAGATAAGGGCGTCCCGACAGATCAATAGCACACAATACCAACGCTTCGTCCATCGGCAGCAGCATACTGCCATAGCGCCGGATGGCTTTCTTTTCTCCCAGAGCCTGTCGGATGGCCTCTCCCAGAACGATTCCCACATCCTCAACGGTATGATGACAGTCCACCTGCAAATCTCCCTTACATGTAAGCTCCAGATCAAACAGTCCGTGTCTGGCAAATCCGTCCAGCATATGATCCAGAAAGCCGATCCCGCTCTCTGCCCGGCAGATCCCGCTTCCGTCCAGATTCAGCCGGGCTGTAATATCGGTTTCTCTGGTGCAGCGCTTTACCTGCGCCGTTCTCTGTTCCATATTTCTGTTCCTCCTTTGTGCCGCTCATATACTTTTTATACAGACTGCCCTGCTTCGTATTGTCCGGCATGGCTCCTATTTGGAAGCATAGTCGATCATACAGATACTCAGCTTGGCCGGCTCACTGATGCCGTCCAGCTTGGCATTTTTCGTATATTCCCACATGGTATACCGATACGGATAATCCGGTGTGTCCTGATCCTGGGTAAGCCAGACATCATAACTGATCAGCTTGGACAAGTCCACTCTGCGGACCAGCCATTCCTTATCACCATAGAGCATCACTTTATAGCCCGCCTGCTCTACCGCATCCAGAAATGTCCTGGCGATCTCCGTCTTGCTGTCCCTGGACAGGCCCTGTACCCGCGCCGTATCATTTTTCACATATTCCATATCAAATGCCACCGGATAGACCACGGTAAATCCCTGCAGCCCTTCAATGACCCGGTTGGCCTCCTCCAGCGCTTCCTCCTTGGTCACTGCCTGGGAAAAAAAGGTGACGCCGATATCCATACCGGCCTCGGTGGCCTTTCTGACATTTTCATAAAACATATCATCCGCCATCAGATTGCCGCTTCCATACCCTCTGGAACCGATCTGTATCATGGCAAATTCCACCCCGGCCTTTTTCAGCCTGCCAAAATTGATGTCCCCGTCCTCTGCCGATACCCGGATGCCCACACGGGACACTCTTTCACTGTCCTCATAATATTTCATAATCGGATACTGATAGACCAGGCCGGAATAGTCATAGGTATTCTTGGTCAGATAGGGATTGATGCTGACCCACTCCTCTGTTCCGTCCTCTGCCACCAGCCTGGTATGTCTGCCGTCGGTGGAAGGATCCTGCTCCTTTTCTTTTTCCTTCTCTTTTTTCTTTCTCTCTTCTTCCTCCTCCGGGCTCTCTGTCTCGTCATACATATGCCAGAAATCCAGATCGTCGCTGGTCAGTGTACTGCCGGATATATAGGGATCTGTCCCGTCCGCCGGCAGCCCGGCAGCATCCTCTCTCCCTGTATCCGCCTCTGCGGTTTCCCTGCTGATATCTGCACCCTGTGTGTTCCCGGAAGGCTTTTTGTTCGTAAGCACCACCGCCCCGATCACCGTAACCGCAAACAAAAGAACACCCACCATCATATATATAAGCGGAACTCCCGAATTTTTATCATCAAAATCATCTGACAGTCTCATAAACGCTCCTTTATCCAAAGCCGTTGTTTTCTTGCAAAATACATGCTATACTTTTTCCCTATCATATAATACTTCACCTGAAAATACAAGCGAAAGGATTTTCCATGAAAGCAAAGACATTTCTTATAAGCATCTGCTTCTTTTTTCTTCTCAGCCTCCTTCTTTCAGGCTGCGGAAAGGATATGACACCTGTGTCGCAAACAGATTTCTACCTGGACACTTCCGTTACCATTACCCTGTACGATACCGGCTCTCTCTCCCCCTCTGACTGTGAAACGCTGTTTCATAACTGTTTTGCACTGTGCGGCAGGTATGAAGATATGTTCAGCCGTACAAAAGAAGGAAGCGATATCTGGAACATCAACCATGCAGGCGGCGCTCCTGTTCAGGTATCTGAAGAAACCGCCGGGCTGCTTCAGACAGCGCTGTATTACTGCCGGGAAACAGACGGCGCCGTTGACATCACCATTGCGCCGCTTTCCACTCTGTGGAATTTTTCTTCCGATGCCCTGACCGGTATCCATACCCTGCCTGACCACCGGCAGATTCAGGAGCTGCTTCCCTGTGTGGACTACCAAAAGGTGCAGATAAACGGTACTACGGTCGCATTAAAAGAGGCAGGAGCGGCGCTGGATCTTGGTTGTATTGCCAAAGGCTATATTGCGGACAGACTAAAAGACTATCTGGAAGAGCAGGGGATCAAAAGCGCCGTGATCAATCTGGGCGGAAATGTGCTGACACTGGGCAGCAAGCCGGACGGCTCGCCGTTCAGACTGGGCATCCAGAGACCTTTTGACTTAAGAGGCAATCCCATCGCCGTCCTCTCTGTCTCAGATGCTTCCCTCGTATCCTCCGGTGTCTATGAACGATATTTTGAAGCGGACGGAGTACGTTATCATCATCTGCTGAATCCCCGGACAGGAATGCCGGAGCAAAACGGCCTGCTTGGCGTCACCATTCTGTCCGACTCCTCCACAGACGGTGACATCTTAAGCACAGCCTGCTTTCTTCTGGGCCTGGATAAGGGCATGGCATACATCGAATCTCTGCCGGGCATCGAGGCGGTTTTTATTACGGAAGATTACGCTCTGCACCCCAGCTCCGGGCTTTCCGGGCTTCTGCAAACGCCGTAGGCGTCATATGCACACAGCTCTGAAACGCACGCAGGAATGTGGAATAATCCTGAAATCCGCATTCCTCGCTTACCTTTGCCGCAGACAGTCCGTTCAGCAGCTTTTCTTTGGCTGCCGCAATTCTTTTTTCCGTCACATAACGGTGGATCGTATAGCCGGTTTCCTGTTTAAACAGACGCATCATATGATATTTGCTGATATAAAAAGTCTCCGCCAGCCCGTCAATGGAAATCTCCTCAAACAGATGTTCCCGCAGATAGGCCAATAAATCCATCACTTTAGGATTGTATATGGCCCCCGGCCGGCTTCTCTTTTCTGTTTCCTCTTCCAGACAAAGCCGGTTTACCGCCAGCAGGAACAGCTCGAACAAAAGCGCCATTTCACGTTCCCAGCCATACCGCTTCTTACCTGCCTCCATCCGGGCCAGCAGTCTCCCGGCCTCCGTATCCGCAAACGCTTTCACCCGCAGTACATAGGATTTTTTCTCCGCTGCCTGAGAAAAACAAAGCATGGAATCATAGTTTTCCCGGCGGCTGCCCTCCAGACACTGGCCGGAAATATAAAGCACTGTTCTCTCATAGGGCACTGCATTGTCTATTGTGGGCTTGTGAATATCAAACCGGTTTACCAGTACGATATCTCCCGGCTCCAGTACATAGGATCTGCCCTCGATCATATAGGTCACATTGCCCCCGTAAAACACAATGATTTTATAAAAATCATGATAATGAAGCTGCATCTCTCCGCCATAGCTGTCCTTTAAATGAAACAACCGGAAAGGTTCCCGCAAATATCCTGTTTTCTCATAATTTTCCATACTGTTCCCCTGCCTCTCGCCGCTCTCTGCCTGTTTGCTTCTCTCTTTTGGGTCAGTATGACACAGGAAAGCACTTTTTGCAATAATCAAAGCAGTATTTATTATTTAACTATGAAATAATGCCTGCTATAGTAGAACTACCAGGAGGTGGCAGGTATGGAAATGATTTTTAAAAAATATCACAAATCCGAACGGGACACAGAAAAAAATTATCTGATATACGATCCGATTCACAATCAGGTCCAGTTTACCAGTGATTTATACAAATCCATTTCACACAGGAATTTTGTCCAGGGCTGTGAAAACATTCTGATCGGCCCTATTTTAAACGGACAGGATATGAGCGTCCGTGTCCTGACAGCCGATGGCGCAGAAGTTTCCGCCAATTCAGGCACACGGCAGATATTTGAAGCCTATCTGAGAGATCAGGGCTATGCTGCCGCAGATACAGCCGACACGACAGATACAAAGATTCAGGCCTTCGGCACTGTCTATTATTTCCCTGCCTGATTCAGATTTTGTCCGCAAATATATTTTTGTAGCCTTCTCCGTATATTTCGGAGGCGCTTGTAATAATCATGAAAGCGCCCGGATCCTCTTCTTTGATAATGCTTTCTATTCCGGGAGCCTGCTGCTTTTTCGTCACACACATAATGACTTTTTTATCCTGGCTGCTGTAGGCGCCCTTGCCCTGCAGATACGTAACACCAATATCGATTTCTCCCAGTATCCGTTCTGTGATTTTCTCAGGACTGTCACTGATAATATAGATCAGCTTGGCCTCGTCTGTGCCGTAAAGCACCATATCCAATACAAAAGACATAATAAAAACCGCAATCAGGGCATACAGTACCACATCTATGTTTCCAAATACCAGCCCGGAAAGGGACGCAATCATAACGTCTGTTATCAAAAACAAAGAACCGGTCCGCATGTGTGGATATCGGATCCGCAGCACCTTGATGATGATATCCATGCCGCCGGTGGTGGCGCCTGCCCGAAACACGATCCCCAGCGCAGCCGCCGTCAGCGCTCCTCCTGCTATGGCCGCCAGAATCGGCTCATTTGTCAGAGCGCCTTTCGGCGCAAAAATATCAGTAGCTACGGAAACCGCAAAAATAGCATAAAAAGTGGACAGAATAAATTTCCAGCCGAATTTCCAGATCCCCAACAGGATCAGCGGGACATTCAGCAGCAAAATCAGCATACCTGTCCCGATTCCTGTAAACCGGTTAATCAATATGGCGATTCCTGTAATTCCGCCCGGCGCCAGATTATTGGGATCCAGAAACAGGCTGACCCCCGCTGCATAAATCAGCGAAGCCAGTGTGATCATCACATAATTTTTAATCTTGCGCCCGATACGCTTTTTTTCCATACCAGTTCCTCATTTTTCTGCAGATTTTATGATTTCCCCATTCAGATTACCCGCTTTACGCAGGTCTGCCCGCTCTTATATACTGGTCGCCACAACTCTTGGCTGGTAATGCTCCCTTTCCAGAGCAGAAATAATCTGTTTTTTATGCTCGGTCCCAAATGCTTCCATTGTAATGCGAAGTTCCACGGCAGCATTTCTGTTTGTAGATACAAACTGATTGTGCTCCAGCTTAATCACATTACCATTTTCTTTTGCAATCACAGAAGCCACCCGGCAGAGTTCACCCGGCTTATCCGGCAAAAGAACCGAAACCGAAAAGATCCTGTCCCTGAAAATCAGTCCCTGTTGTACCACTGAGGACATGGTGATAATATCCATATTACCGCCGCTTAAAATCGAAACCACTTTTTTGTTTTCCGGTTTGAGCTGTTTCAGTGCGGCCACTGTCAAAAGCCCCGAATTTTCCACTACCATTTTATGATTTTCCACCATATCCAGAAACGACACCACCAGCTCCTTATCCTCCACGGTCAGAATATCATCCAGATTGGCCTGTATATACGGGAAAATATTGGTTCCGGGCGTTTTCACCGCAGTACCGTCCGCTATGGTATTGACACCGGGCAGTGTGGTGGCTTTTCCGTTTTTGATGGATTCCTGCATACAGTTGGCGCCTGCCGGTTCCACCCCGATCACTTTGATTTTGGGATTCAGCAGCTTTGCCAGCGTGGATACCCCTGTAGCCAGCCCGCCGCCTCCGACGGGAACCAGGATATAATCCACCAACGGAAGCTCTTTGAAAATCTCCATTGCAATCGTCCCCTGACCGGTGGCCACCGCTTCATCATCAAAGGGGTGAATAAAGGTGTAGCCATGCTCCTTTGCCAGCTCATAAGCATGCGCACAGGCTTCATCGTACACATCCCCGTGCAGTACCACTTCCGCGCCGTAACTCTTTGTCCTTGTCACTTTCATCAGCGGCGTGGTGGTGGGCATTACGATGGTGGCTTTTGCCCCGTAACACCCGGCTGCATAAGCCACTCCCTGGGCATGATTGCCTGCGGAAGCGGTAATCAGCCCTTTTCTGCGCTCCTCTTCACTGAGGGTACTCATCTTATAATAAGCGCCGCGTACCTTATAAGCCCCGGTAAACTGCATATTTTCCGGTTTTAAATAAATCTTGTTTCCCGTCAGTCTGCTCAGATAATCGCTGTATACCAGCTTTGTCTCCAGTGTTACCTTTCTGACGATTTCCGATGCTTCCTCAAACGCCTCCAATGTCAGCATTTTCTCACTCATTTGCTCCCACTCCTTTGATATCAAACAGCGCATTCACGAATTCATCCGAATCAAATTTTTGCAGATCGTCTATGGCTTCGCCCACGCCAATGTATTTTACAGGCACATGCAGCTCGGACTGGATGGCAACAGCAATGCCCCCTTTGGCCGTACCGTCCATTTTGGTCAGAATGATGCCGGTTAAGTGAGTCACCTCTCCGAAATCCTTTGCCTGCTGCAATGCGTTCTGTCCCGTTGTACTGTCCAGCACCACCAGATTTTCCCGATGTGCCTGGGGAAATTCCTTTTCTATAATCCGGTCAATCTTCCTCAGCTCTTCCATCAGATTCTTTTTATTGTGAAGCCTGCCTGCCGTATCACACAGCAACACATCCGCCCCTCTTGCCTTTGCCGCATGCACTGCATCATAAATCACAGAGGCCGGATCAGAGCCTTCCATACCGCCCACGATCTCCACACCGGCACGATGGGCCCATTCTGTCAACTGCTCCCCTGCTGCTGCCCGGAAGGTATCCGCCGCTGCCAATATCACTTTTCTGCCCTGTTCTTTCAGTTTTCCTGCCAGCTTACCTACGGACGTGGTCTTTCCCACGCCGTTTACACCGATCACAAGTACGACCGACTGCTGTTTTTCAAAATCGTAAGCCGTTTCCCCTACCTGCATCTGCTCCCGGATGCTGTCGATCAAAAGCTGCTTGCAGGCAGAAGGCTCTTTGACACGGTTTTCCTTTACCTGTGCCCGCAGTCTCTCCAGAATGGAATTGGTGGCATTGACACCGATGTCTCCCATAATCAGTATCTCTTCCAGTTCTTCGTAGAAATCCTCGTCAATCATAGAATAACCGTTAAATACAGAATCAATTCCATGTACGATATTATCTCTTGTCTTACTCAGACCTGCCTTCAGACGGCTGAAAAATCCTTTTTTTTCTCCGCTCATTGTTTCCACGGCTCCCTTCTTTTCTCTCTGCCTGACTGTTCTCTCATTTTTGCGCTCTCTGGCTGCGCCTGTATCTTATGTATCAGGCATCCAATTCACTGTCAATCAGATTCACACTGACCAGAGTGGAAATCCCCTTTTCCTGCATGGTGATCCCATACAGTCTGTCCGCCCGCTCCATCGTACCTCTCCGGTGAGTGATTACAATAAACTGGGTGTTCTTCGTCAGCTTGTGCAGATATTTCACAAAACGTCCTACGTTGTTTTCATCCAGCGCCGCCTCGATCTCATCCAGAAGGCAGAATGGGGAAGGTTTCAGATTCTGGATGGCAAACAACAGCGCAATGGCAGTCAGAGCTTTCTCGCCGCCGGAAAGCTGCATCATATTCTGCAGCCTTTTTCCCGGAGGCTGTGCAATGATACGGATACCTGCTTCCAGTATATCCTCCTCTTCCTGCAGTTCCAGGGTTCCCTTTCCGCCGCCGAACAATTCTTTAAACACCTTGTCAAATTCTTTGCCGATCTGTGCAAATTTCTCCTGGAACTGTTTTCTCATGGCACGATCCAGCTCATCAATCAGCCCCAGCAGCGTCTGCTCAGCCTCAATCAGATCATCATGCTGATTCTTTAAAAATCCATACCGTTCCATCAGATTCCGATAATCTTCAATGGCATTGACATTGACATCGCCCAGCTTCCGGATCTGCTCCTTTAAAGCTCCAATCTCTTTTTTCATCACGGCCAGGTCATTCATCTCTTCCCTGCGCAGCGCCGCCGCATCGCTGAGTGTGATCTCATATTCATCCCACATATAATTGATCTGGGCTTCCAGAGAGCCTTCCAGCTTTTCTTTCTGCCCATGCAGACGGTACACCTCTTTGTCCAGACTGCTTTTCTGTTCTGCCAGTTCTTCCCGCACAGCAAAGAAATTTTTCTGCCGCTCTCCCAGCATTTCTTTCCTTATCAGACCGGCTTTCATCTTTTCTTCTGTCTGATCACCGCTGATACGGGAATGAGAAATGGTTTTTTGGATCTCATGGATATCCGCCTGTTTTCTGACAATTTCTTCTGCATTTTTCCCCAGCTCTGCCTCAATTTCAGCCAGCTCCGCAGAAAGGCGCCCGATCTCCCCGTCAATACGGTCCAGATTCTGCTGCTTGAATTTCTGCTGCTGACGGAATTTTTCCGCTTGCACTTCCCATTCTGATACCTGAGCAGTCTGTCTGGATTCTTCCATGCGCTGCGCTTCCAAAACCGACTGATATTCCCGAATCTGTGCCTGTACCTCTCTTTCCAGCTCTTCCGATACGGTCAGCTCCCCTGTTGTTTTTTCTTTATCCTCACCGATCTGGCGAATCTGTCTGGCAATCTCTTCCTGCTCTTCCTGCAAAGAACCAAATCCCTGCTCGGTTGCATTCCATTTTTCTTCCGCCGCAATCACATTCAGCCGCGTTGTATTCTGTTCAATAAACCGTTCCTGTAGCATCTGTCTGGTCGTTTCCAGCTCTTTTCTCAGACAATTTCTTTCTTCCTTGATATTTTCAATATCCTGCTGAATCTTTTTTGTTTTTTCCAGACATCCGGCGACACGCTCCTCCAGCTCCCGTATCTCTCTTCTCCTGCCCAGCAGATTGGAACTGTTTTTAAATGCACCGCCGCTGATAGCACCACCTGGTACAAACAGCTCTCCTTCCAGTGTCACCATACGGATGCTGTGATCATATTTGCCGACAATCCGCACTGCATGGTCCATTGTATCCACCACCAGAATGCGTCCCAACAGAGAACTGGCCACATCCCGATAGGCCTCTTTGATCTGTACAAGAGAATCCGCAAGCCCGATCACACCTGTTTCCGAAAGAGCCTGCGTCTGTTTAAATTCCTGTATATTCCTGATACTGGTCAGGGGCAGAAAGGTGGCACGGCCGCTTTTGGTCTGTTTCAGAAAGCCGATCATCCGCTTGGCCGTCGCTTCATCCTCTGTCACAATATTCCTGATGTTGCCCCCCAGCGCTGTCTCGATAGCCGTTTCATACCGCTTTTCCACTTTTATAATGTCCGCTACCACGCCTATCACACCGGAGCCGGAACCGGCGCTTTTCTGTTCCATGACCCGTTTAACACTGTTTCCATAGCCCTCATACCGCTCCGTCAGTCCCATCAGCGCTTCCAGCCTGGACTTTTCCTGATGGTAGAGCGCCTGGGCTTCTCTCAGTTCTCCGTCTTTACTGCCCAGCTCCGGCTTGATCTGTCCAATCCGTTTCTCCTGTGCTTTCTGCTTTTCATTCAGCTCTTCTATGGCAGTACAGACAGTCTGAAATTCCTCTTTCAGCCGAAGAATTGTCTCTTTCTGCTCTGCTTCGTCCGATTTGGCCCGCAGCAGTCTGGAATTCAGCTCTGCCTTCCGGATCTGTGCCTGCTCTAACATAGTGTCACAGCGTTCCATCCTGGAACGGATTGCCGCTCTCTCATTCAATGCCCCTATAATGGCGTTCTTGCCATTCTCAATTCTGGCATTGTAATCTTCTATCACACGCTGCACCTGTTCCAGTTCGGCGGAGGCTTCTTCTCTGGCCCGCTCCACTTCTCCGGCCTTTTCGTCCGTCCTTTGCTTGTCCTCTAATATGACATTTTTGTCATTTTTTCTGGCATCTATTTCACCAATCACTGTCTCCTGACGGTGCTTCAAATGTCCTGCGTTCCCCTGTGCAGAACGGATCTGTTCCTGCAGCACATTAATCTGCCCTTCCAGCTTCCCTCTCAGCACACTGGTATCCGTCAGGGTCTGGCGGGCTTCTTCTATGGCTTTTTCCAACTGCTCCAGTTCGCCCTGAATCTGCTCATATTCCTCTTTTGTTTTCTCATAGCGTCCGGTGGTCTCCTGCAGCTCTCCGTCAGCGATCCGGTATTTTTCCTCCACTTCTCCAAGCTGCTTTCTAATCTGCTGGTTTTCCACAAGAAACAGGTTGACATCCAGTGTTTTCAGCTCTTCTTTTTTGCGCAGATACACTCTGGCCGTCTCCGACTGTTTCTCCAGCGGGCCGATCTGCTTTTCCAGTTCTGCCAGTATATCCCTGACCCGGAGCAGATTCTGTTTTTCATCCTCCAGCTTTTTCTGAGCTGTATTTTTTCTGCGTTTGAATTTGACAATGCCTGCCGCTTCGTCAAACAGTTCCCGCTTTTCCTCCGGCTTTCCGCTCAGGATCTTGTCGATCTGTCCCTGGCCGATGATAGAGTATCCTTCCTTGCCAATACCGGTATCATAAAACAGTTCATTGACATCCTTTAAACGACAAATGCTTCCATTGATGGAATATTCGCTTTCTCCGGACCGATAGATCCTTCTGGCAACCGTAACCTCATCATAATCTATGGCAAGCTGATGGTCCCCATTGTCCAGCGTGATCGCCACATAAGCATAGCTCAGCGGCTTTCTCGTCTCTGTTCCGGAAAAGATAACATCCTGCATGGAAGCGCCCCGAAGCTGCTTGATCCTCTGTTCTCCAAGCACCCACCTCACTGCATCGGCCACATTGCTTTTACCGCTGCCATTGGGCCCTACAATGCCAGTGATCCCGTTGTGAAACTGAAACTTGATTTTATTGGCAAAGGACTTAAATCCCTGTACCTCTATGCTTTTTAAATACATATATAACGTTACCTGCTTATCCTGTTTCCGGAAAGAAGCGCCTGATATGCCGCCTGCTGTTCCGCATGCTTCTTTGTCCTTCCGCTTCCTTCCCCGATTTTCCGATTGTCTATCATAGCTTCCACCCGAAACTGCTTGTCATGCTCCGGACCCGATTCCTCCACCAGAACATAGTGCAGCCTGCCTCCCCCCTCTTTCTGTACCTGTTCCTGCAAAATCGTTTTGCTGTCATAAAACAACTGCTTATTCTCTAAATCGGACAGTACAAATCTGTCTATAAATTCTCTGGCACAGGAAAGGCCGCCATCCAGATAAATGGCGCCAATTAACGCTTCCAACACATCTGATGTGATGGATTCCCGATTTCTGCCACCGGTTGCCTCTTCTCCCTTGCCTAAAAAAATAAATCTGCCCAGTTCAATATCTCTGGCGCAAAATGCCAGCGCCGGTTCGCAGACCATAGAAGAACGCTTTTTGGTCAGTTCTCCTTCCGACAGTCTGGGATTGACTCTGTACAGATAATCACTGGAAACCAGCTCCAGTACCGCATCCCCTAAAAATTCGATTCTCTCATAATCTTCCCATTTGTTTATTTTCTGTTCATTGGCATAAGAACTGTGAGTCAGCGCCTGTTTCAGCAGGTTTTTGTCCTGAAACGTATAGCCGATCCGCTCCTCCAGCAGTTCCATTGTCATTTTATTATGCATTGTCATGTTCCGCCTGCTCTTTTTCTGTCACTGCATGTTTGATCCACTGTAAAGCCTCTCCAACTTTTGTCATTTTCTCAGCCTCTTCGGGCGGTACTTTCAGTCCGAATACTTCCTCGATCCCTGCCACGATCTGAAACAAATCAAGAGAATCAGCTCCCAAATCTTCCACAAAGGTCTCCTCCTCTGTGATCTCATTAGGATCCACACTCAGCACACCCGCAATGACCGCTTTCAGCTTATCAAATTCCATAGTAAACCAGCCCTTCCTATGCTTCCTCTTTTGGTACGATCTGTTCTCTGATTTTATCGTTTATCTTCTGTTCCTTAAAGGCAATACACTGCAGAATGGAATTTTTTATCTCCACAGACCTGGAACTGCCATGCGTCTTGACCACAAGGCCGTGCAGTCCCAGCAAAGGAGCACCTCCATACTGTTCCAAATCAAATGCTTTCAGCGTTTCTTTTAACGCCGGCTTTACCAAAAGTGCACCGATCTTACTGCGCAGTGTGGACATCATACCCTTTTTCACTTCCTGGATCAGTGCACCGCCCACACCTTCATACATTTTCAAAATCACATTTCCTACAAACGCCTCACAGACAATTACATCCGCAGCTCCAAGCGGGATATCTCTGGCTTCCACACTGCCGATAAAATTCAGATCCCGGCATTCTTTCAGAAGCGGAAAGGTTTCCTTTACCAGCGCATTGCCCTTTTCCTCTTCTGCACCGATATTCACAATGCCTACCCGCGGCTGTTTTACTCCCATGATGTGTTCCATATAAATGGAACCCATTTTAGCAAACTGCACCAGATGCGACGGCCGGGCATCCACATTGGCTCCGCAGTCAATTAAAAGGGCCACCCCATTGACTGTGGGAATCACCGGCGCCAGCGGAGGCCGCTCCACTCCTTTGATCCTGCCTACCAATACCTGTCCGCCTACCAGTACTGCACCCGTACTGCCTGCCGATACAAAGGCATCACAGCTTCCTTCCTTTACCAGCTTCATACCCTTTACAATAGAAGAATCTTTCTTGGCCCGAATAGCTGCCACCGGAGGCTCTGCTGTTTCGATCACCTCCGATGCGGGTACGACCTCTATCTGGCCTTCCGGAACAGTATATTTTGCAAACTCTGCCTTCACGGCATCCTCTCTGCCCACCAGAAATACTTTTATTTTCCGGCTTTCCATAACTGCCTCCACAGCGCCTTTTACCACCTCAGCCGGGGCATTGTCGCCCCCCATCGCATCCACCGCCACATTGATCCATTCACTCATTTCCATTTCCTCCCATCAAGATATACCTGATATAAATATACTAAACCCACAGCTAAAAAGCAAGGAAAGAAAAGCCGGTCTCTCCCCGGCAGATTTATACACTGCAAAAAGGACACTTCCTCAATCAGAAATGTCCTAAAGCTGACTTTTACATACGTCCCGTTCTCACGATATCATATGTCATGTTCTTTCAACTGTACAAAACGGCAAATCAGTCAACGCTGATGATCTCCTTCTTATTGTAAGACCCGCAGGCCTTGCATACTCTGTGAGGAACCATCAAAGCGCCGCATTTACTGCATTTTACCAAAGTAGATGCGCCCATTTTCCAGTTTGCTCTACGTTTGTCTCTTCTTGCTTTCGAAGATTTATTTTTCGGACAGATAGACATCGTTACACCTCCTTACCCGCGTTAAAAATATCTTTTATCGCTGCCAATCTGGGGTCGGGAACGAACGTGTCACATGCACATGCTCCCTCATTCAAATCCTTACCGCACACACTGCAGATCCCTCTGCAGTCCGGCCTGCATAAGATCTTCATTGGCCAGTTAACCAAAATCTCATGGTACACAAGCTCGTCCACATCAAATTCATATCCTGTGAGGCTCTCTTCTTCCTCCGAAACAGCCGCTCCAAACTCCGGTGCAGTCACCGCAGTTGAAAATTCCAGAGAAAAGGGATAAGATACTTCCTTCAGACAACGGTCACAGGCAAACAGTACAGACACTTCCATATTTCCTGTTATCTGTGCTCTTCCTTTTCCGGTATTGACAACAGTAAGAAACACCGGAGATTTCTTATCTATTACATATTGATCCTTCCCATACTGTAAAACAGGCGGCGTAAATGTAATTTCTCGCTGCTCTGTTTTCCCCTCTGTTGTCAATACATCCGTAATATTTAAAATCATTGTAGACTCCTGCTCACACTTGAATTATTATACATAACATATCATTATTTGTCAATGAATATTTCTGCTGTTATTATGGGAAAAAATCTGTCAAAAAAGGAGAGCCGTCCAACAGACTCAAAATCCGCTGTACGAAAGCTCTCCTGCACTGTTCATTTGTATATTATGCTGCCAGCCCGTACCCTCTAAACCGGATTACTCAGCTTTTTCTGCCAGATAAGCTGCCACATTGGTCCGGTACTCATCTGCGGAATAGTTCAGATTCTGAGGTACACAGAAGTACAGATCCAATCCTGAAGAAGGATCTTTTACACTGATATGACCACCGGTGCAGCCCATCAGATTACAATTACTCTTCAGGCGGGGCGGTGCAAAATAATCATTCTCTTCTGTCTTAACTTCCTCTGTCACCGGTGCTGCTTCTTCCACTTCTACTTTGTTCTCTGCCTGATCCTCCAGATAAGCTGCCACATTGGTCCGATACTCATCTACAGAATAGGTCAGGTTCTGCGGTACACAGAAATACAGGTCCAGTCCTGAGGAAGGATCCTTTACACTGATGTGGTCTCCGGTGCAGCCCATCAGATTACAATTACTCTTCAGCCGGGGCGGTACGATGTCCCCATCTTTTGCACAAGCCACCATAGAGGAAGCCAAAGCCAATGTTGCCGCTGCAGCAGTGATCAGAAACGTTTTGAAAGTTCTCATTTTCATGTTTCATCCCTCCTTACCCAAATGCACATTTACAATTCCACTTATATTATAGCTCTACGCAAAAGTTCTGTCAATATTTTCCAGACAAAGTAGTCCTTTTGTCTTATTACTCTAGCAGCGCACAGGTTTCTCTTGCAATGGCAAGCTCTTCATTGGTAGGAATTACCATTACCTTTGTGCCCGCGTCCGGAGCAGAAATAATCAGATCTTCTCCTCTTTTCTGATTCTGTTCCTGATCCAGACATACCCCCAGATATCCCAGATAACTGCAGATCATATCACGGATCAGGGAACTGTTTTCTCCCAGCCCGGCAGTAAAACAGATGCCGTCCACACCGTTCATGGCAGCAGTATAAGCACCAATGTATTTGGCTGTCCGATAGGCAAAGGCCTTCATGGCTCTCCTGCCTTCCTCTCTGCCTTCATGGAAGGCATCCTCCAGATCTCTGAAATCAGAGGAGAATCCACCGGACAGGCCCAGAACTCCTGACTCTCTGTTCAGAATCTGCAGAATCTCCTCCAGAGTCCGCCCTTCCTTGTGAGCGATAAACTCAATCAACGCCGGATCCACATCCCCGGACCGTGTTCCCATAATCAGCCCTTCCAGCGGTGTCATCCCCATAGAAGTGTCTACCGATCTGCCGTATTTCACGGCGGACACACTGGCTCCGTTGCCCAGATGGCATACGATCAGTTTCAGTTTTCCCGGTGCTTCTCCCAAAAGCTGCGCCGCTCTTGCGGCCACATAGGCATGGCTTGTACCATGAAACCCATACCGCCTGATTTTGTATTTTTCATAATATCTGTAGGGAATGCCGTACAGATAAGCCTCTTCCGGCATCGTCTGATGAAAAGCAGTGTCAAATACGGCCACCATCGGCGTCCCCGGCATCAGCTCCATGCAGGCTTGGATCCCGATCAGATTGGCAGGATTGTGCAGAGGCGCCAGTTCACAGCATTCCTCAATCGCCTTCATCACCGCGCCGTCAATTCTGACAGAGGATGAGAACCTTTCACCGCCGTGCACTATGCGGTGTCCCACCGCATCAATCCGGGAAAGCGCTTTTATGACTCCGGTTCCCGGCGCTGTCAATGCATCCAGCACCATCTTAACCGCGCTTTTATGCTCTTTCATCGGTGCTTCCATCGTCTGCTTCTCACAGCCCGTTTTCTGATACACCAACCGGCTGCCCTCTATGCCGATTCTTTCACAAAGTCCCTTGGCAATGACCTGCTCCTGCCCGGAATCAATCAACTGAAATTTCAGAGATGAACTTCCGCAATTGATCACCAAAATATTCATCTGCTTTCCTCCCGCTCCCGTCTATGATAACTGGGCCTGCACTGCCGTCAGTGCAACCACACCCACAATGTCCTCCCAGGAACAGCCTCTGGACAGGTCATTCACAGGCTTGGCAATCCCCTGCAGCATCGGACCGTATGCTTCTGCCTTACCCAGCCTCTGTACCAGCTTATAGCCAATGTTGCCGCAGTCCAGATTGGGGAATACCAGCACGTTGGCTTTGCCGGCAACTTCACTGCCCGGCGCTTTGGACTTGGCAATATGGGGTACCAGAGCAGCATCGGTCTGCAGCTCTCCGTCCAAAGTCAGATGGGGATATTGTTCATGGGCAATTTCCACTGCCTGTACCACTTTATCCACCAACGGATGCTTTGCACTTCCCTTTGTGGAATGAGAAAGCATGGCAATGACCGGCTTGGCTCCTACCAGATTCCGGAAACTCTTGGCGCTGGTATCGGCTATCGCCGCCAGCTCCTCCGCCGTAGGGTCCTGATTCAAACCACAGTCTGCAAACAAAAAGGTGCCATGATATCCATATTCGCAATCCGGCACATCCACAATGAAAAATGCAGAAACCAGTTTGGTCCCTTCCGCGGTTTTCAGAATCTGCAGTGCAGGACGCAGCGTATCAGCCGTGGCATGACATGCGCCTGCCACCATACCGTCCGCATCGTTTGCTTTTACCATCATAATGCCGAAGGTCAGATAATCTGTCAAAAGAATTTCTTTGGCTTTTTCCAAAGTCATGCCCTTATTTTTTCTTGTTTCATATAAAAGATCCACATAAAAATCAAGTTTATCGCAGGTTGCCGGATTTACAATCGTCACACCGGTCAGATCCACTTCCAGCCATCCGGCGCCGTCCAGAATCTTCTCTTCGTTTCCGATCATAATGATACGGGCAATCCGCTCTTCCAGAATATGAGCCGCAGCAATCAGCGTTCTCTTATCATTTGTCTCCGGAAGTACAATAGTTTTCAGATCCTGCCTTGCCTTTTCTTTCATTAAATCAATGTAACTCATCCACCCAATCTCCTTTTCCTTCTTACTATATGATACCATGATACAGAAAACAAAATCCCTTCCCCGCTTCCTGTCCGCTTTATTTCTATAAATTATATCGCACTTCCTGTTTTGCATACAAGATACAATCCTAAAAAAATTGTGTAAAATTAAATACAAGTGAGCCAATACTATTTATGCTATAATAAACTGATGTAGCATGGAAAATACGCAAAAGACCATCCCCATTATACTATGAAAAAGGCAGGACCAGCTATGAAAGTCGCAGGCATCATCGCAGAATATAATCCGTTCCACAACGGACACAAATACCATCTCGACAAAGCGCGGGAAATAACCGGCGCCGATTATTGTATCGTGGTAATGAGCGGAAATTATACCCAGCGGGGAGAACCGGCCCTGATGGACAAATATCTGCGTACCCGGTCTGCCCTGGAAAACGGGGCGGATCTGGTGCTGGAGCTTCCGGTCTGCCATGCCTGCGCCAGTGCACCCGGCTTTGCCGACGGCGCAGTGTCTCTGCTGCAAAGCCTGGGAGTGGTGGACTGTCTTGTCTTTGGCAGTGAATCCGGCAGTACTTCCCTGCTGCAGGAAGCGGCCGCTGTCCTTGCCTCTGAGCCGCCGCTCTATCATCAGACACTGAAATGTCTGCTGCGCTCCGGCCTTTCCTATCCTTCTGCCCAGTCAGACGCCCTGCTTTACTATCTGCAGTCTGCCGACAGTGACAGCATAAGTCTGGACAAGCTCCATCCCCAGGAACTCTCTGCCCTGCTCTCTTCCGCCAACAATCTGCTTGGGATCGCATACTGCAGAAGCCTGCTTTCTTTCCAAAGCAGCATTCTTCCTGTTGCCATTCTGCGGGAAGGCAGCAGCTATTCCGACTCCGCCCTGCCCGAAGAAGAGCCGGAGGCCGCCCCGGCCCTGAAAAATCAGAAGGGTCATGCAACAAACGGCCGGAAAATGAAACGTGCCACCGGCTCTGCCCTGGCCATCCGGGCCACACTTAAGACGGCCGGGACGCCGGACTGTATCCGTCCCTATGTGCCCGACAATGTATATACTCTGATGCAGAAAGAATACCATAAACGCTTTCCCGTTTTTCCGGATATGCTTTCCCAGATGCTTCATTATAAGCTGCTTTCCCACGCAGCCGACGGTTCGGGATTTTCCGACTATCTGGATGTATCCCCCGATCTGTCCGACAGAATCTTACGGCATCTACCCGAATACCGGAGTTTCTCTTCTTTTTGTCTGTTGTTAAAAACCAAAGAACTGACATACACAAGAATCAGCCGCTGTCTGCTCCATATTTTTCTGGATATCAAAAAATCCGCTTTAGAAACCAGCCGCCACAGCAGTGCTTCCTATGCAAGAATCCTGGGCTTTCAGTCTCAGTCTGCCCCTTTGCTGACGGCCATCAAAGCCAACACGTCCATTCCTCTGGTTTCCAAACTGGCTGATGCAGGGAAAGTACTGTCGGAGGATGCTCTGCATATATTAAAAAAAGACGTGCAGGCCGCGCATTTGTACAATGCGCTGATTCTGCACGCCTACGAAACCAGACTGCCCGATGAAACCCGCCGTCAGATAATTCGAATCTAAAGCAGTTAATGTTTCGGGTTTATCCGTCGCCTATGCTTTTTGCCGTAGCACTTCTGTCACATATTCCCACACCCGCCTTGTGGAAGAGATACTCAGCCTCTCCTCCGTGGTATGGATCCCGACCATATCCGGTCCGATGGAAACGGCATCCAGATTGTCGATCTTATCAGCCAGCAGGCCGCATTCCACACCTGCATGAATCGCCTGAATCACCGGTTCTTTCCCGTACATCTTTTGGTAAACTCTGATCATCGTATCCCGCAGCACAGAATCCTTCCGGTATTCCCATGCCGGATAGCTGCCTTCCACGCTCAGGCTTCCGCCCAGTGTCTCTGTCAGATTACGCAGCTTATCCACCAGAAAATCTCTGGCGCTTTGTACCGAGCTTCTCACCGCATAATGCATCTCCAGATTGGTGTCATCCAGGCTCAGAATCCCCAGATTCAAAGATGTTTCCACCAGTCCCTTTATGTTGGCACTCATGGACTGGATACCGCCGGGAAGCAGATTGAGAAGCGTCACAGTTCTTTTCAGACTGTCCCCGGTCAATGCGCTGACCTCTCCTTCTCCCTTTGATTTCCATACAATCCGCAGATTCGGCTCTGTCACTGCGTACTCCTTCCGGATCACGGTATCCAGCTCCTGCAACAACGCTTCCGCCGCCTGTGCATCTTCTCCGTCCACAACCAGGGAAGCCGACGCCTCACGGGGAATCGCATTGTCCTTCAGGCCGCCCCGCATAGATGCGATCGAACAGTTCACCTGAGACTCCAGCGTCATCAGCACCCGGCCCAGTGTCAGATTGGAGTTGGCTCTGCCTTTGTCGATTTCCACACCAGAATGTCCGCCTGTCAGCCCTTCCACAGAGATATCATACAATCTGCCTTTTTTCATTTCATAGGCAACCGGCAGGAAAATATTGGCCCGGCATCCGCCGGCACAGCTCGTCAGCAGGTAGCCCTCATCTTCCGAATCCAGATTCAGCAGTTTATGCCCCTTCAGACAGGACAGGTCAATGGAAGAGGCTCCTTCCATCCCCACCTCTTCGCTGACAGTAAAAACCGCCTCGATCCTGGGATGCTCCAGCGTATCACTTGCCAGAACCGCCAATGCCATCGCAATCGCGATTCCGTCGTCGCCGCCCAGCGTCGTCCCTTGCGCTGTGATGTAATCGCCTTCCACCAAAAGGCGCAGGCCGTCTTTCTCAAAATCCAGATCGCAGTCCGGCTCCTTTTCGCAGACCATATCCAGATGGCCCTGCAGGATCAGCGGTTCCACTGATTCATAGCCTGCCGTCGCCTCCTTTACAATGATCACATTGCCCAGGGTGTCCTGATGCACCTCCAGTCCCTTGTTTTGTGCAAACGCCACACAGAAATCACTCAGCTTTTTCTCCTTATAAGAGGGGTGGGGTATCCCGCATATTTCCTCAAAATACCCGAATACCTCCTTCGGCTCCAGATTTGATAAAACGCCCATGCCACTTTCCTCACTTTTTCTGCAAATTTACATACAGGATAAAATCATTGCTCCGCAAAATATGGAGAAATTCCGTCAGCCTTTCATACAATGGTTCCGCTTCCTCACCAAACTTTTCCTTTACCAGCTTTCCGATCTGCCAAACATCTTTTTCCCCGTCTATCTGTTTCCAGATATAGCTGCCGAACGCATCCAGCTCTATCCGGCTCGCCTTCGGCTTTCGGAAAAAAATCTGTGCAAGCCGATTGAACAATCCTCTGTTCTGCCGGGTGATTTCCACATTACCGTCTTTATTTTCCCCATAGGGAAACAATTTATTATGCTTCGGAATATAATCCAGAAAATTCTGTTTTTGTTTCTTACTCATAACTGTTCTTATTTCGCTTTTTTCTTCTTATTGATAAAAAGAATAATGGTTGCGCACAGAAGGGCAAAAACGAAGAGGCCCCCCCAGTTTCCTAAATTGATGCCCAGACAGCTTCCCAGGAAATCTCCAAAGGTACCGCCGCCAAAGGGGATGATGGCACAGACAGCCAACAGGATGCCTACCAGACCTTCTCCTGCGATCAGTCCGGAAGAATACAGCACACCGTTTTCCACCATCTGCTTTCTGTCCGCCTCGGAATCCATCTTCTTTTTATCATAATACAGTCTGATCAGGCCACCCACCATAATCGGAGTACTCAAATGAATCGGCAGATACAGACCAACCGCAAAGGGCAATACCGGAATCTGCAGAATCTCCACAACAATGGCAATAAATGCACCGCAGAAAATAAGCGCCCAGGGAAGTTCGCCGCCCATAACGCCTTCCACCACCATCTTCATCAACGTAGCCTGAGGAGCAGGAAGTTCCTGAGAACCATACCCCCATGCAGTACTCAGAAGATACAGTACGCCGCCGATGGCAATGGCAGATACCACCACGCCGATCAGCTCACCGGTCTGCTGTCTGATGGGTGTTGCCCCTACAATAAAACCGGTCTTTAAATCCTGTGAAGTATCCCCGGCAATCGCCGCAATAATACAGATAATGGAACCAATGGTAATCGCTGCGATCATACCGGGCATACCGATGTTGCCGCTGGCTTTCAGCAGCATGGTGGCAATCAGCAGTGTGGCAATGGCCATACCGGAAACCGGGTTATTGGAGCTGCCCACGATACCTACCATCCTGGAAGAAACCGTTGCAAAGAAAAAGCCGAACACAATAATGATAATGGCGCCCACCAGATTCACCGGAATGGCAGGAATCAGCCACATTGCAATGGCGATCACCCCAACCACAATCATAACGATATTCATAGGCATATCCTTACTGAGACGGTTGTTTTCTCCTGCCTTTTTGCCGTATACCGCCATAGCCTGTTTAAAGGTACGGATAATCATGGGCAGAGACTTAATCAGGGAAAGGATACCGCCGGCTGCCACTGCACCCGCACCGATGTAGCGGATAAAACTGCCCCAAATTCCCCATGTGCCCAGCTCGCTTACCGGAGCCGTGGCCGGGTACAGCACCAAGTTGCCGCCGAACAGCACGATCAGAGGCATCAATACAAACCAGCCCACCGTACCGCCGGCCAACAGATAGGAAGATACCTTGGGTCCGCAGATATAGCCTACGCCTGCCAGAGCCGGAAGCACATCCATGCCAATTCCGGACCCCTTATAACTCTTAATCTCAAAATCCACTTCACTGGGAAACAGCTTCAGGCCGTCTGCGATAAACTTGTAAAATGCAGCAATCCCCAAACCGGCAAACACCGTACCGGCTTTCGCCCCGCCTTCCTCACCGGCCAGCAGCACTTCCGCACATGCCTGTCCTTCCGGATACGGCAGCTTGCCATGCTCCTCCACAATCAGCGCGGAACGGAGAGGAATCATGAACAGAACGCCCAGAACACCCCCGCAGAGCGCGATCAGAGAGATCTCCAGCAGTGAAGGATCGGCGCTTCCTGACTCGGATGCCCACATAAACAGGGCGGGCATGGTGAAAATCGCACCGGCCGCCACAGACTCGCCGGCTGACCCGATGGTCTGCACCATATTGTTTTCCAGAATGGAATCCCGCTTCAGGATCACACGGATAATTCCCATGGAAATAACGGCAGCCGGGATAGAGGCTGACACAGTCATACCTACACGAAGCCCCAGATAAGCATTCGCTCCGCCGAATAGCACGGCCAACAGGGCGCCGATGATAATCGATGTGACTGTCAGTTCAGGCACAATCCTGTCCGCCGGAATAAACGGCTTAAACTCTTTTTTGTTCTCCATTTATTTTACCACCTTTCGTATAGTGGTACTATTGTACAATAGGACGGACCTCTTTGTCAATTTGCACAGAGGCTTTTGTCTGTTTCTGTAAAATTTTGTATGCTTTTTTGTAAGTCACTACTAATTTTTAAAGCTGTGTATCGGCGCCGGGATCCGTCCCTGTCTGCTGATAAAAGCATCACAGGAAAATTCATTGACCGGCATAATCGGCGCATAGCCGAACAGACCGCCAAACTCCACCTGATCTCCCACATCCTTGCCCACAGCCGGGATGATACGCACTGCCGTGGTTTTCTGATTGACCATGCCGATGGCCATTTCATCCGCAATCATCCCCGAAATGGTGGACGCCTTTGTTTTGCCCGGAATGGCAATCATATCCAGTCCCACAGAGCAGACACAGGTCATAGCCTCCAGCTTTTCCAGTGTCAGCGCCCCTGCCGATACCGCGTCAATCATTCCCTGGTCCTCCGATACCGGAATAAATGCGCCGCTTAAGCCGCCCACATAGGAAGATGCCATCACGCCGCCCTTTTTCACCTGATCGTTCAGAAGCGCCAGCGCCGCCGTGGTGCCTGGCGCTCCCGCATATTCCAGGCCAATCTCACAGAGGATATCCGCCACACTGTCTCCTATAGCCGGTGTGGGGGCAAGGGACAAATCCACAATGCCAAACGGAATCTCCAGCATTCTGGAAGCCTCCTGCGCCACAAGCTGCCCCACTCTTGTCACTTTGAACGCAGTCTTTTTGATGGTCTCGCACAGCACTTCAAACGTTGCGCCCCGAACCTTTTCCAAAGCGGTTTTCACCACGCCCGGACCGCTGACCCCCACATTGATCACGGCATCGCATTCTGTCACTCCATGAAAGGCTCCTGCCATAAAAGGGTTATCGTCCGGTGCATTGCAGAATACCACCAGCTTCATACAGGCCGCCGAGTCCTGTTCTTTTGTCAGTTCTGCCGTTTCCTTGATGATCTCTCCCATCAGACGGACTCCGTCCATATTGATACCGGTTTTCGAAGAACCCAGATTGACCGAACTGCAGACCCGCTCGGTCTGTGCCAGCGCACCGGGAATCGAATGGATCAAAAGCTCATCCGCATGGGTCATTCCTTTGGAAACAAGGGCGGAATATCCGCCGATCAGATTGACCCCCACCTCCTTTGCCGCCCGGTCCATCGTATGGGCAAATGTCACAAAATCTTCCGGTGTCCGGCAGGCGCTGCCGCCGACCAGGGCAATGGGAGTAACTGAAATCCGCTTGTTCACTATGGGAATCCCAAATTCCTTTTCGATCTCCGCTCCCACGGCAACAAGCCTTCCCGCTGTCTTTGTGATCTTTTCATAGACCTTCCTGTTACATTCCCCCAAGTCGGAATCAATACAGTCAAGCAGGCTGATCCCCAGTGTAATCGTCCGTACATCCAGGTTTTCCTTTTCGATCATCTTATTGGTTTCCGCCACTTCAAATATGTTCAGCATCTTATATCCCCCTAAATCCTGTGCATGCTCTGGAAGATTTCTTCCCGCTGACACTTGATCAGTACACCGATTTTCTCTCCCAGCGCCTTCAGCTCATCCGCCATATCACTATGGGATTTGGATGTACCGGAAGTATCCACAATCATCATCATATTAAAATATTCCTGCACGATCGTCTGGGAAATATCCAGAATATTGATGCCGTTATCTGCCAGGTACGTACAGACTCCTGCAATGATGCCCACTGTGTCTTTACCGACTACGGTAATGATTGTTTTTTTCATACTGGTCTCCTTTATGCCCTTTGTTATATTTCTATGATTTCAGATGGTTCACTGCGCTTTGCCACAGTGATCGGGAAGTCATTTCCTTTGTATGTATGATCGGCCATTGTAATTTCCAGACGTACCGCCTCATAGGCCAACTCCGGCATATTGTTTTCTTTGCTCAGATGGCCCAGTATCACTGCTTTCAGTCCGTCATGCAGAATGCGGGAAAGGAACCTTCCCGCCAGTTCGTTGGACAAATGGCCCCGCTCCCCCATAATTCTCTGTTTCAGATAATACGGATAAGGTCCTGTTTCCAGCATTCTCACATCATGATTGGCCTCCAGCAGGATTACATCCATCCCCTGCATACATGCCACTGTATATTCATTGTACATTCCCAGATCCGTGATAATACCCATCCACTTTTTATCGTGCCGGAAACGATAGGCCGCCGGCTGCGCCGCATCATGGGAAATCTGCATCGGCGCTGCCATCACATCCTTAATCATAAAATGTTCTTCTTCCCGCACAGCCTGAAACAAGTCGTCCGGAATATGGGACAAACCGCTTATCCCCTTCATTTTTCGGATGGTTCCCTCTGTGGCATACACCGGGATCTCCCGCTTACGCAGCAGTACCCCCAGACCGCTTATATGGTCTGAATGTTCATGCGTAATCAAAATGCCGTCTATATCCTGCAGAGACAGTCCCAGAGTATCCAGCCCCTCTTCCACCCGCTTTTTGCTGATGCCGGCATCCACCAGAAGATGGGTGGTATCCGAGCCAACATAAATACAGTTGCCGCTGCTGCCGCTGGCAATGCTGCATATTCTCATGTCAATTATCCCTCCAGTAAATCTCCACCGTGTCTCCGGCCGAAAGCGGCTCCATATACTGTGCGCTTCTTCCGTTCAGTTTTGTTACAATCCGCTTACCCTCATGAAGCGTTAAATCAAACTCAAAAAAGTCGAATAAATCCACAAAAATATATGCAGCCTTACCTTGCAGGGTTACCGGACTGCCATTGACAAAAATCTCCAGTGGCACAGACAGATCCTGCTTTGTTTCCTCCGCTTTCCCCACTTCCCTGGCAGCTTTCAGGCCGCCTGGCCCGGCTTCTCCATCCGCTCCAAAACCGCTGCCCGCATCGTCCTCTTCCCCGCCGTCCGGCAGCTCCGCATAAGTGGCTGCCTGCGCCGCGCTGCCATACTGCTCCACATCGGAAAGCTGCGGCTGCTCCATCGTCCAGATCACTGAAAAGTTTTCATATACCTTTGTTTCCATGTCCGCCAGCTTATTATTCACATAGAGATTTATCTTTTCATCTATGATTACATCCATAAATTCCGCAATCTGACGTACCGTATAAAAATTCAGCATCTCAATCCGGTCATTTTCCCGGATGTCATAATAACCTGACTGCAGTTGCCCGTTTACGCTGGCGAACTTGGGCAGATCCACCTTCTTTTCATTGACCTCCACCCGGATCACTGCATTGTATTCCGGCAGTTTATTGATTTCCAGAGACGCATCCGCCCCGGCTGTGGACTCCTGCACCCGGATCACATCGTTGGCATGGATCGGCGTATGAATGTCTGCAGGACTGCCGTTTACCGTAATGACTGAAGCCTCTCCCAGCATCCCCCGTATCATACGGCTTTTGCCGTCCACAGTAAAATGCAGCGCCGCTCCCCGTCTTGGAAACAGGCTTTCATTGGGGAAATCAGCCTGCAGCGCCGCATCCACCACCGCCAGTCTGGACGTATCATACAACTTGATCCGACAGTTGTTAAAAGTCACAAACACAAAGGAGTTGCTCTGCTCATAGAAAGAAAGACAGATGCCCACCGGTGTGACCAGCAGAGAATCCTTTTTCGTCTCCTTTTCCAGAAACTGAATCTTCTGCATCACCTCTTCTCCCCGCAGCGCCACACGCTCCGGCGGAATGCCAAGATGTCCGGCCAGACTTTCGGTATACCCAGGAATCTTACCGCCGCCGCCCACGACAAACACCGCACTGACAGACTTGTCCCCGTTCAGCTCTTTGATTTTATCCGCCACCTGGCCTGTCATAGACTCCACCACCGGCTTTACCACCTCCAGCAGCTCTTCTCTGGCTGCTGTCTGGGGCAGTCCCATAATATCCTTATATTCAACGCTTTCCTTTTCTCCGCATTCTTTTTTGACCTGTTCTGCCGTGACAAAGTCCACCAGACAGTGCTGCGCCACCGCTTCCGTCAGCGCATCCCCGGCCACAGGGATCATCCCATATGCCACGATGCTCCCGCCCTGTGTAATGGAAATATCGGAAGTACCGGCGCCCACATCCACCAGCGCGATATTCAGCATCCGATACATTTCCGGAATCGCCACCTGGATCGCCGCAATCGGCTCCAGCGTCAGATTCACCACTGCCAGTCCTGCCTGCTCCACCGCCTTATACAGGCCGTCCACCACATCCTCCGGCAGAAATGTGGCGATCAGATCCACCCCGATCACTCTGGCCTTATGGCTCTCCAGATTTCCGATGACATAATGATTCATATAGTACCGCACCACGGAATATCCCACGCAGTAAAATGTAACCTCGGAATGATGATCCCGGTTAAATTCCTCATACGCGGCTTCGATCCCCTGAGAATCCAGTGCATATATATCCTCCGCCGTGATTTCCTTCTCTTCTTCAAATTCCATTTCCACATGTACGGTAATGGTCTTAAGGACACGGCCTGCAGCAGCAATACACACATCATCCAGACGAGCGTCAATGATACCTTCCAGTTCCGTTTTGACCCGCATAATCGTCGCACTGACTCTTCCAATGTCATGAATCTGCCCGTCCAGCATGGCTCTTGTCTCATGTTCCCGGATCCGCTGTGCTACCACATAAAACTGATCGCCTGTTTTATAGCCCACCGTTCCGACCACACTTCTTGTCCCGATATCAAGTCCGAATACCAGTTTTCCCGGATATTTTCTCACTTCTCCCACAGATATTCCCCCATCTTTTTATCAATCTGTCCATAAGCATATGTAATTTCTCTGCTGTTGTCAATCACAAAACCACAGTGCGCCCTATACGCCTCCTCGGACAGTTGCGCCGCCAGAATCCTGTCTGTTTTCTCATCCGAATAGCCTCTGCCTCTTTTCAGCCGCTGTCTGCGGACTTCCCTGTCTGCGTGCACATACCACATTTCCTCCACTACCGTATCATACCCGCATTCAATCAGAAGCGCCGCCTCCAGAAAGAAAAAAGCAACGTTTCCCCGCTGTCTCTCTTCTTCGATCTGTCCCAGAATATACTCTCTGACGGCAGGATGGACCACTGCATTCACAGCAGCCAGCAGAGTTTTATCCTGAAATATTTTTTCCGCCACCACTTGTGTTCTTAAATATCCGTCCGGTCCCAGTATATCCTCTCCCAACAGCTTTACGATCTGCCGATGGCAGGATCCGCCCGGCTCCTGCAACTGTCTGGCTGCTTCGTCTGCCAGCAGCACCCGGCAGTTATAATGAATCTGCAGATACCCAAGCAGCTTTGTCTTGCCGGAGCCCACTCCTCCGGTTATCCCGATTACTTTCATCCGTCCTCTCCGCACTGCTCCGCTTATTTAGCCTCGTACCAGTCCGCTCCCGTATGCAGGTCCACTTCCAGCGTCACTGCCAGGTCGGCGGCATGGGTCATTTCGTCCCGCAGGATCCGCTCCACCTGCTCCGCCTCCTCCAGTACAGTCTCAATCAGCAACTCGTCATGCACCTGCAGGATCAGCCTGGACTGACATCCTGCCTCCTTCAGCGCCCGGTATACACGGATCATGGCAATCTTAATCACATCGGCCGCCGTTCCCTGGATCGGAGAATTCATAGCTACCCGCTCCCCGAAGGAACGCTGCATAAAATTGCTGCCTGACAGCTCCGGTACGGGACGTCTGCGTCCGAACAATGTCGTCACATATCCGTTTTTCCTGGCATCCTCCACCGCCCGGTCCAGAAATTCCTTGACACCCGGATAGGTGGCAAAATATTCCTGAATATAGGCTTCCGCCTCTTTTTTGGAAATGCTCAGATCCTGACTCAGGCCAAAGGAACTGATTCCATATACGATGCCAAAATTGACCGCCTTTGCATTTCTTCTCTGTAGCGGCGTCACCTCGGCAAACGGTGTATGAAACACTTTGGACGCAGTGATCCGGTGGATATCCTCATCCATCCGGTAAGCTTCTATCAACTGGGCATCGCCTGACATATGCGCCAGAATGCGCAGCTCAATCTGCGAATAATCCGCATCCGTAAAGATATGCCCTTCCCCCGGCACAAACACCTTTCGAATCAGCCTTCCCAGCTCCATCCGCATGGGGATATTCTGCAAATTCGGTTCTGTGGAACTGATCCGCCCTGTGGCTGTGATTGTCTGGTTAAAATTGCTGTGTATTTTCTGGTCTGCTCCGATAAAGGCAGAAAGCCCGTCGGCATAGGTGGATTTCAGCTTCGTAAGGCCCCTGTATTCCAGTATTTCATCAATGATGGGATAGTCCGGCGCCAGCTTTTCCAGAATATCCGCCGCAGTGGAATACCCGGTTTTTGTCTTTTTTCCGCCGGGTATCTTCATCTTTCCAAACAAAATCTCTCCCAACTGCTTGGGAGAGTTGATGTTGAACTCCTCCCCGGCCTTTTCATGAATGCTCTCTTCCAGCTCTGCAATCCTGCCGGTCAACGCCTCTCCGTACTGATGGAGCGCCTCCGCTTTCACCCGGATGCCTTCCCGCTCCATATCATACAGTACATAAGACAGCGGCATCTCAATCTCATAAAACAGCCGCGTCATACCGGTTTCCGACAGCCGCTTTTCCAGCACAGGCTGCGCCATATAAGCAGTATAGGCTCCATAGCAGCCATAAGCAGTAAAGGCTTCTTCCTCCTGCGCTGCTTCCGCTAAGGATTTCTTGCCAAAATATTCCCCATAGCCCTGCATTCCCAGTTCCAGATACTCATTGGCCACATCCTCAATGGTATAATCGCTTTTCAGAGGATTGAGCAGATACGCCGCAAGCTGGATATCAAAACAGTCCTTTACCTCATCCCCGGCAAAATACGGATAAATCCCTTTCAGAAAAAAGCCGCACAAAAACGTCCGCCTCTGCAGCCTGCCCAGCCTTTCCGTTACATATCCCTGAGTGAGAAACCCCTGGCATTTTACGACATAAATGTCATTTTCTGAAAAGCACAGACCAAGGCCCGCTACGCCCGATGCCTTCTCTGACAGAAGATGCACGCCGACCCGCTCTGCTGTTTCACAGGCAGCAAACACCTCCTCTGCCTCTGTCAGCTCTGTAATCAACCGAAACTTCCCATCCAGCGCTTTTTCCTTACGGGCCCTGACGTCAAAACGTCCCAGCAGATTTTTAAATTCCAGCTCCTGAAAGATCTCATAGGCCGCTTCCGTATACAAATCATGTATTCTGGCGGCCTCAAAGGAAAATGTAACTTCCGCATCCGTCCGAATCGTTGCCAGTACTTTGCTCAGTTCTGCCAGATGCCTGCTTTCCTGCAGAGATTCCCGGATGGATTTTTTGGAAACCGTATCCAGCTTTTCATAGATCCCTTCGATGGAGCCGTACTCTGTCATCAGGGCAATGGCTGTTTTTTCTCCTACTTTGGGAACACCCGGAATATTGTCGGAGCTGTCTCCCATCAACGCCTTTAACTCAATAAACTGCCGGGGAGTCACTCCATACCGGGCCTTTACATCCCCGGCATAATAGTCCTCAATCTCGGTTTTACCGCCTTTGGTCCTGGGAATCCGTATCTTGGTCTGCTCCGAAGCGATCTGCAGCAAATCCCGGTCTCCCGATACCAGAGACACACAAAGCCCCTCTGCCTCACTTCGCTTTGCCAGTGTCCCCAGAATATCGTCCGCTTCCAGCCCGGCCTTCTCACAGATCTGTATTCCCATTGCCTTCAGCACTTCCTTCAGCACCGGTACCTGTTCATACAGTTCCTGCGGCATAGGTTTTCTCGTCCCCTTATACCCGTCATAAATTTCATGTCGGAATGTAGGCGCACTCACATCAAAAGCCACCGTCAGAAAATCAGGCTCCTCTTCCTCCAGAATCTTAAACATAATATTTAAAAATCCATACACAGCATTGGTATGCAGTCCCTTTGCATTGCTCAGCAGCGGGACTCCATAATAAGCCCTGTTCAATATACTGTGTCCGTCAATCAAAACAATCTTTTCACTCATTTGATAATCACCAGCACCGTCATCAAAATTACCGCCAGAATCGCAAGCGTCTCCATCACATACATAAAGTATATGACTCTTTTCCTGGAACGTATCCTCCTTCTGGCGCTCTCCATCTTTTTTTCCAATTGATTCTGCAGATCAAAAGAACTTTCCTTTTCCAGATGCTGCATCCCTTCCGTTACAAGATACTGGATCGCAAGCTCTTCCATGCATTCCTCACACTCACTTACATGTTTCATAAAAGCCTGCAGTTCCTTACCATCCAGACCGTCCTCGATAAATTTATATATATTCTTCCGGGTTTCCTTACAATCCATACAGCCTCCCGCAAAACACCTGTAAATCAACGGATAACATTGTTTGATTATACACCATATTACAACATTTGGAAAGACACAAAACCGGGGAGAGGATACGCTCTGTCCTTTGCTTTCGGTATGATAACATCGCCGGTATATCACTGCATGCCTTCCCACTCCCGGACACTGTCTGTTTCCTGTTTCTGTACATATCGCTCATTCAAGAGCGCATACAAATCCTATGCGAAAAAGGAGAGAGGTCCTCCCTCTCTCCTGCCAGGCTTTTCTGATCCGCTGAAACTCAGAGTTTACAGCATCTTTTTCATTTCATCAGCCACGAACTGAACTTTTGTTCCTACAATCACCTGAACGGCATTCTTACTGGGCCGGATCACACCTGCAATGCCTGCAGACTTGATCTTTGCCTCATCTACTGCCACATAGTCCTTTACTTCAATACGAAGTCTCGTTACACAGTTATCCAGAGACGATACATTCACCTTTCCGCCCAGACCTTCCAGAATAATCTGTGCAACTTTGGTAAAGTCATTGTTGGCAAGTACAGCCTTCATTTCGTCTGCCGTTGCATCGTCATCCTCACGTCCCGGTGTCTTTAAATCAAACTTGGTGATCGCAATGCGGAATACCACATAAAATACCACTGCTGCTGCGACGCCAAGAGGAAGGATCAGCCATACTTTCTGTGCCAGCGGAAGCTGGGAGCTGAAAATCAGGTCCGTAAGGCCTGCCGAGAAGGAGAAACCTGCACGGAAGCCCAACGCAACGGAAATACCTGCAAAAATACCATAAAGGATTGCATATACAAGATACAGAGCAGGAGCCAGGAACATAAATGCAAACTCAAAAGGCTCTGTTACGCCGCAGATAAAGGAGCAGAGCGCTGCTGCACCCATAATACCTGCCGCCTGTTTTCTCTTTTCAGGCTTGGAACAATGTACAATTGCCAGAGCCGCTGCCGGGAGACCGAACATCATGGACGGGAAGAATCCTGCCATATACATACCTGTCTCGCCAAGTACACCGGTGTTGCCCCAGAAATTACCCAGGTCATTGATGCCGATGGCATCAAACCAGAATACCGAGTTCAGTGCATGATGCAGACCGAACGGGATCAGCAGACGGTTCAGGAATGCGTAGATACCGGAACCGATTGCACCCAGACCCTGAATGCTGGAGCCAAGCGCTACCAGACCCGTATAAACAACAGGCCATACAAAGAACAGGATACCTGCTGCAACTATGGAAGCAAGTGCTGTTATGATTGCCACACATCTCTTACCGGAAAAGAAAGAAAGCGCATCCGGCAGCTTTGTATTTTTAAATTTATTATAGCAGACAGAACCGATCACACCGGCCAGAATACCGATAAACTGATTCTGGATCCTGCCGAATGCCGCATTGGCTTCTGCACCGGTTATTGTAGAGATCACGCCGGAGGACAGCAGATTGGTAATCATCAGCCATGATACCAGGCCTGCCAGACCTGCCGCACCGTCATTGTCATCGGACATGCCGAAAGCAACGCCGATTGCAAACAGCCATGACATATTGTCAATCAAAGCACCCCCTGCCTTGATTAAGAAGAATCCTATGATTCCTGCAACACCTGTAATATCGCCACCCTGCATGGCATGCGGGGACAATGCATATCCAACACCCATCAAAATACCGCAAACCGGTAAACAGGCTACAGGAAGCATCAGAGATTTACCTAACTTCTGTAAGTACTTCATCATAATTCACTACCCCTTTCTTTTGGCATTCTGTCCTGGCTCAGAATGTTATTTTGCGTCTATCAGTTACAGGTTCTCTTTCAAGAACGCTTCTAACTCTTTTTCCGCCGTATCTTCGTCTGCCCCTTCGATGCTCAGCTCTATCTTATTGCCCTGCTTTACGCCGAGAGACATCACTGCCATAATACGTTTTGCATCCGCACTTTTTCCGTTCTCCATATTTTTCACAGAAATATTGCTCTGGTATGCTGCTGCCTTTTTCACAAAAAGCCCAGCGGGTCTTGCATGGAGTCCTACCGGATCCGTAATCACATATTCTACTGTTTTCATATCTTTTCTCCTTCTTTCTCTTTTATTTGACAGCGGGCATATGCGCCCCGGCTCTCTCTTATCCAATGCTGCGTATCTTATCCCGCAGCTTCAATATATAAGTGGGCGATACAGACAGTTCATCCAGCCCCATATCCAGGAATGTCTCTGTCAGCGTATCGTCTGCCGCCAGCTCTCCGCAGATTCCTACCCACGCCCCTTCCTTATGTCCGTTCTGGACGGTCATTTCAATCAGCTTCAGGACTGCAGGATGATGGGAATCATAAAAAGGCTCCAGTTTCTGATTCTGTCTGTCAATGGCAAGTGTATACTGCGTCAGATCGTTGGTACCGATACTGAAAAACTCCACTTCCTTTGCCAGTTCTGCGCTGACCAGGGCTGCCGCCGGAGTCTCTATCATAATCCCCAGTTCCACTTCCCCGCAGGGAATGTTCTCTTTTGCCAGCTCTTCTCTCACATCGACTGCGATCTCCTTGATCTCTCTGATTTCCTTTACCGAAATAATCATCGGGAACATCACAGATACCTTGCCGAAAGCAGACGCCCGGTAAATCGCACGGAGCTGGGTTCTGAATATCTCTTGTCTGGTAAGGCAGATACGGATGGCCCGATAGCCCAATGCCGGATTTTCTTCCGCATCCAGTCCGAAATAATCCGCTTTTTTATCCGCCCCGATGTCCAGTGTACGGATAATTACCTTGCGTCCACCCATACGGGAAACCACTTCTTTATATGCCTGAAACTGCTCTTCCTCGGTGGGGAAAGAGTCTCTGCCCAGATACAGAAACTCGCTCCGGAACAGACCGATGCCGCCGGCATCGCTTTCCAGCACCTTTTCCACATCCTCCACATTGCCCATATTGGCATACAGATTGATCTTTCTGCCGTCCTTTGTGATATTTTCTTTTCCGATCAGCAGTTTCAGCTTTTCCTCTTTGTCATGGATGGCATCCTGTTCCTTTTTCTTTTCCTCCAGAGTTTCCGCATCCGGCTCTATAAACAAACAGCCTGTCACGCCATCCACAATGGCTTCTTTTCCATGATAGTCTCTGGTAATCTCCACATCCGTATTGACAAGAGAGGGGATGTTGAGAGAACGGGCCAGGATCGCCGTATGGGAATTGGCAGAACCATGCTTCGTCACAAAAGCAAGGATTTTTGTTTTGTCCATCGATATCGTCTCACTGGGAGACAAATCATCCGCCAGAATAATCACCGGCTCTCTGGTATGCAGTCCCGGCTCTTCCCTTCCTTCCAGGGTTCTGACAATTCTGGCGGAAATATCAATGACATCCGCAGCCCTGGCTTTCATATATTCATCTTCCATAGAAGAAAACATCGCCGCAAACTCTTCTCCTGTTACGGTCACGGCATATTCCCCGTTGACCATCTCTGTCCGGATACGGTTCTCGATGGCTTCCAGATAGTCCAGATCTTCCAGCATCATCTTGTGTACGTCAAAGATCATGGCATTTTCTTCCCCGACCTGTGCAAGCGCTTCCTGATACAGCTCGTCAAGCTGGCTGATCGCTTCCTCTCTGGCTTTCTGAAATCTCATCACCTCTCCGTCTGCATCGGTGATCGTCATCTTAGTCCAACTGCTTTCCTTTTTCTCAATCACATACAGCCTGCCTATTGCAATCCCCTGTAATACACTCTTTCCATGATAAGTTTCCATCTTATTTGACCTTCCTATAATTTAATTCTGAGTATACAGGCACCGGGAGACACCTCACCCGCCGCACCTGCAGTCACATCTGAAAAATCTCCGGTATTACAGATCAGAACTGGTGTGATCGTATCATATCCTGCCTGGGCAATTGCGGAAAGATCAGCCTCCAGCAGCAAATCTCCCTTTGCCACGGTATCGCCTTCCTTTACATGAGCCGTGAAATGCTCTCCTTTGAGATTTACCGTATCCAGACCTACATGAATCAGGATTTCCGCTCCTTCCTGCGTGGTGATGCCCACTGCATGCTTCGTGGGAAACAGCGTATTAACCGTTCCGCCTGCCGGTGCATAAAATTTCCCCTCCGACGGCTTTACCGCCACGCCTTTCCCCAGAATTTCCTCGCTGAATGTAGGATCCGGCACTTCTTTGATGCTGACGCATGTCCCGGCAGCCGGAGATCCGATCTCCAATTCTTTTTTCTTAAAAACCCCATTTAAAAATCCCATTTTTCTCTCCTTCCTCCTTGCAGTATCGGATTTATGCATAAAGATCCTTGATCCGCTTCAGGCTCACCACCAGATACAACTGCTCTTCCGCTGTCATACGGCACTGATATTCCTCTTCCAGCAGCTTTGCGATTTCTGCCACTGCTTTTACCAGCTCCGGACAGCTCTCTTTTATATAACGGGAGAGTACCGGGTCCCCTTCCTCCTTCAGAGGTTTTAAGGTCAGCGCCCGGCAGAGCATGAATTTCAGATCCGACAGCAGCCCGTCTTTTTCCAGGCTTTCCGTTTGCAGCACCGGCAGATACCCGATGATCTGCCCCACCATCCTGCCCATCATTTCTGTCAGAACCCAGATATCCCTGACTTTCAGATTCAGCTCCGCATTGACCAGATGCAGTGCAATCGCAGATGCCTCGTCCTCCGGCAGCAGAATCCCCGTTTTTTCTTCAATCAACTGCAGAGCATGCATGCCCACGGAATATTCCGCCGGATAAAAACGCCTGATCTCATTGTGAAGTGCATTGGTGAAATTCATATTTTCCTGAAAACGCTCCAGTGCAAAACTGATATGATCGGTCAGGGTAATATAAACGTTTTGATTCAGCGGGATACCCAGCTCTTTTTTGGCAAAGGAAATAATGTCATTGCTTACCTGGATATATTCCAGCGGCAGTTTGGCCAGCAAATCCTTGAACCTGCCAAGAACCGCTTCATCCTCCATACGGAATATCTTGTCAATCCGGCTTTCATCGCAGAGCTGGCCTTTTTTCTTTCCGAATCCGATGCCGCTTCCCATCACCACGATCTCTTTGCCTTCCTGATCCAGAGCGCTGATCACATTATTATTTATAATTCTCTCAATAACCAATTTCTATCCCTTTCGAATCTCCGATACAGCATGCGGCAATCCTGGCAGCAGACATATCTTTCCAAGTGTCTGGTTTGCTTTCCTGTAAAACGTCTCTGAAAAGAAAAAACCAAATCTCATAAATCAATCATTCCCTGATTAACTTATAAAATCTGGTTTTGCCTGTTCCCAGTAACAATCCATAACCGCTATGTAACTGTACTCATTATAGATTCTTCTGCCAATTCTGTCAACCTGTTTTTTTGCAGTTTTTATTCTTTTTTTTGAAAAAACGGGCTTTTTTTGTGCAACATGTATATTCCGTAAAACCTTCTGTATAAAACCGCTTATTTTGCAGAAACTATCCGGGATTCTGTGGTGTCGTCTGCCGAAGCAGTTCCCAACACCACACGATTTTCAGAAAGGCATTGGTTATGAAACTATCCGCTTCACTTACACAGAATATAAAACAGGCATATGAAATATTTCCTGTGGGAAAAAGTTTTGATCTGATCACCAGAGATTTGTATCTGGGCCAGTCCCGTGCATGGTTTCTCGGCATCAATGGTATGTGCCGGACAGAAGTGCTCCAGGAAATTTTTTCGGACCTGCAGAACCCCACTTACACCAAAGATGATTCCATCCGGGATCTTTCCCTTTATATGGCTTCTAAAATCGGCTATGCACAGACGGAGCTGACCGATGACTGGGATGTGATTATTTCCTCCGTCCTCAGCGGCCCTTCCGTCCTCTTTGTAGACGGTTTTACAAGCGCGATTCTGCTGGATACCCGTACCTATCCTGCCAGAAGCATCTCCGAACCGGAAACGGAACGGGTCACTCAGGGCGCCAGAGACGGCTTTGTGGAAACTATGCTCTTCAATACCAATCTGATCCGCAGACGGATCCGCAATCCCCGCCTGACCTTTTCGGTAAAACACATCGGAACGGACAGCCGTACAGATGTGGCCGTCACTTATATAGACGGCTATGTGGACAATGCCCTGCTGGAAAAGCTGAATACCAGCCTGGACCAGCTTTCGGTCACTTCTTTGACAATGGGGGCGAAAAGTCTGGAGGAACTCCTGGTCCGGAAAAGATGGTATCATCCACTGCCCAGCATCCAGCAGACCCAGCGTCCGGATGTGGCATGCAGTTATCTGATGGAAGGCAACATCCTTTTGCTGGTGGACAATTCTCCTTCCGCCCTGATCCTGCCCAGTACCATCTTTCAGTTTACCCAGAACCCGGAGGATTATTATAAAAGTCCTATGGTGGGAAGCTACAGTCGGCTGCTGCGGTTTTGCTGTATCTTTATCAGCCTGCTGCTCCTCCCGGTATTTCTTTTGATCGGCTCCTGCTTTCCTGCCGTAGCCGATACACTGTCTCTGTTTCCCCTGGAACAGCTCGACAGTTTCCGGCTGCTCCTCTACACCCTGTTTGCCGAGCTTGCCCTGGATCTCTTTCAGTACTCTGCCGCCCACAGTCCCTCCTCTTACTCCGGTGCGCTTTCCATCGTGGGAGGCCTGATTCTCAGTGACGCTGCCATTGATCTGCACTGGGTATCACTGGAGGTAATGTTTTATGCGGCAGCCACTTTGCTGGCAAGCCTTGCTCTTTCCAGCGTGGCTTTTTCGGAAGGACTGCGCTGTTATCGGATTTTTCTGCTGCTGATGACTGGTTTTTTGGGTATTTTCGGATTTGTTGCCGGATGTTGTCTGGTCATACTCTCTGTGCTGACCACACCTTCCTTTGCCGGAAAGAGCTTTTTCTGGCCCTTATATCCTTTTAACCGGGAAGCCCTTGCCACACTGTTTTTACGGCGTCCCACTTACAGGGCACAGCCCAGCCATGTGTGGAAAAGAGAACGGAAAAAACAAAATGCCGGAAATAACAAGGATACCTCCTCTATTTAAGTTCGGAAAGCGGCCTGATCTGATAGCCCATCTTTTCCCATTCGGTCAAGAGTTCATCCAATATCTGTCCGTTGGTGGCCGAAGTGCTGTGCAAAAGTACGATAGCCCCCGGATGGATTCTGCCCAGCAGTTTTTCAAAGGCTTCCTCCTTTGTGGGCTGGTCATCTTCCAGCCAGTCCACATAGGCCAGACTCCAGAAAAAGGTCCGGTATCCCATTTCCTTCGCATGCTTTAATGTGGCCGTATTGTATTTGCCCTGAGGCGGCCTGTAAAATCTGGCCAGCTCCAATCCGGTAATTTCCCGGTATGTATCCTCCAGAAGTTTCAGCTCCTGCTCAAATTCCGCATCAGATTTCCCGGTCATATCCGGATGATGATAGGAATGATTCCCCACCGTATGTCCTTCTGCCGCCATGCGCTTTACCAGATCCGGACTGGTTTCCAGATAATTTCCCACCACAAAAAAAGTGGCAGATACCTGATGCTTTTTCAGCGCATCCAGTATCGCCGGCGTATTTCCGTTCTCAAATCCTGCGTCAAAGGTGAGATAGATCACTTTTTCCTCTGTACTGCCCACATAATAGGCATCATACTGTGCCAGCTCCTGTGCGCCGGTATTGCCTGTGGGCTTCTGCCCGCTCTCTCCGAATCCCAGTCCCCAATCCTTTGTCTCACGGGCCACTGCCGACGTCTCCTTCCAGACATTGACCCCTCCTGCCAGACCGGCTCCTATCATATACATCATGACAAACAGCAGACCGATCCGGGCCAATACCTTATATTCATTTACCATGCTCCGCCTTACCCTGCTTTTTTTATTATCTATTATATATGCAAAACAGGCAGAAATCAGAATCAAAAGCGCACAGACCGCTCTTAGCCGTCTCTCATACAGGCTTCACAATACCCATACACCTCCACCTTATGCCCTGTTACCTGAAAAGTTTCTTCCATTCCAAACTCACTGTGAAACGGGCATTCCTTCAGTGGAATCCTTTTATGACATTTCAGGCAGATGGCATAATGGCAATGGCTTTCCTGCTTCCATTCATATACAGCCATATCCGAATCCGGCAGAGTCGTACGGCTGATCAAATGCTTTTCTTCAAATGCCTGCAAAATACGATATACTGTGGATATGGCACAAGTATATCCTTCCTCCTGCCGCAGCAGCTCCTGATAAATATCTGCTGCGCTTACAGGTTTTCCTGCCTCTGTCAATATCCGGCAAATCCGTTCCCTCTGCTTTGTTTTTTTCAGCATCTGCCAGACTGCCTGCTCTTCTTTCATCATTTCCCCTCCTGCCTGCTTATCCCATCTAAGATAGTCCCGCTGCATTTACCAGAATGCCGAAAACCGTTCCTGTCACATACAGGCCAATGGTAATTCCTACATTTTCCTTCCAGTTGTGATTTACCCGGTACAGCACCAAAAGGCCGATACCGGAACCGGTCAGCAGACCGCTGAGCAGTGCGCCGAAGTTCAGCACCCCTTCCAGATAAAGCTGTGTAATCATCACCGAAGAAGCACAATTGGGAAGCAGGCCGATCAGTCCCGCCGTCAGCTCTCCTAAAATGCCATAGCGCAGAAACAAATCTGTCAAAGCCTCTTCTCCTGCCCCTTCCAGCTGTCTCTAATACAAATCTGACTCTGCCGACGAGACTCATTCTGAAGATCACGATGGT
>VSOB01000016.1 GCA_009774625.1 Lachnospiraceae bacterium | reverse complement strand
TTCTCTTTATATTTGCTTATTCGTTTGTTTTCTGGGATAGGGTATTCTATAGGCATATCAGAAGCCAATTTTTTCTGAGGAGTTTTTTCATTTCACAGGAAAGTCCTTGCTGCTGCCTCAGCCGCGCTTCAGCGCGAGTGCACATCAGGACATACACATTTACTTCTTAACATTTCAGTATGTTCAGGCTATAATATATTCAAAACCAGTGCAGACGGAGAAAGAACAGGAGGAAACGTATGGGGAACAGAGAAGAGGTCAGCTACAATCCGCAGCTTGGGTATTTGAAAACGGTATTTGAAGGCGATTTTGATTTTCTGACCGGGGTGAAAAGCTATGAGGCAAATGGCAGCGGGATATTGTTTACGGTAGGTACATATCAGGGAAATACAGCCAGAGCAGTGATTACGCGTGTGGGAGATATATCGGCCAGATTCCGGATGTATCCGCCGGGATGTGAAAAGGCGTTTGACAACAGCATATATGATCTTGCAGAGAAGGAATGGACAAAGGTTTCAGAAAACGATGCGTACATAGTGTTGTCCGGAGGCCGGATAGAGGTCCGGGTCAGGAAGTATCCCTGGGAGGTCAGCTATTATCTGGATGGGAAGCTGAAAACCAGGGAACAGATTTATGATTCGAACGTGGACAATATGTGTAAAAATCTGCCTATAGGCTTTTCCTACAATGAACAAAAGGAGGTTGCCTCTGTTCATGAAACGATGTATCTGTATTCGGATGAGGAGTTTTACGGGTTTGGAGAGAAGTTCACCGATTTTGGGAAACGGGGACAGACCATTCACTGCTGGCAGAGTGATGCGCTGAGTACCAATACGGAAAAATCTTATAAAAACCACCCGTTTTTTATGAGCAGCAGGGGATATGCCATTCTTTTGAATACTTATACCCGTTCCTGTTTTGCGATGGGCAGTTTTTCGGGTGTTGCCTATAATATGCAGGCAGATGACCGGGTACTGGACTATTATATCTGGATGGAAAAAGATTACAAGGCTCTGCTGGGGGCCTATATCGGCCAGACCGGGGAAATCCCTATGATCCCGAAATGGGCGTTTGGCCTTTGGATGTCCAAGTGCTCCTATATGTCCCAGGAAGAAGTACACAGCGTGGTGGAAAAGGCAAAAGAACGGGGAATCAAAATCGATGTCATCCACATTGACGGATGGCAGGTGGAAAAAGATGCAGGCGCATGGGTATGGGATTATGAAAGATTTCCCGATCCGGAAGGCATGGTCAAATATCTGAAAGAAAATGGGATTCGGCTGAGTCTTTGGAATTATCCGTATATTGAAGAAGGGTCCGAATATTTTAAGGAAGCGGAAGAAAAGGGATTTCTGGTAAAGAACAAGGACGGTGAGGTGAGCCGGTTTTATGCCACGGCAATGAGCAAAACCAAAGTGGGCTGTTTTGACTTTACCAATCCGGACCTTGTGGAATGGTACCGGGAAAGGGTCAAAGCAGTGGCAGCGCTGGGGATTGGCGCGATCAAAACGGACTTTTCGGAGGCTGTGCCAAAGGACGCCGTTTATTTTGACGGGTCTGACGGGTTACAGGGCCACAATAAACTGACATTTCTTTATGCCAAAACAGTGTATGAGAGCATGAAAGAAGTGAAAGAACCCCTGGGAGAACGTGCCATGCTCTGGGGAAGGAGCGGATTTGCAGGCTCCCATACCATACCGGCTGCCTGGGCCGGGGATTCTTCCACCCACCTGAACAATCACGCCTGTGTGCTCAGAGGAGGGCTGAGCGGGGCTATGAGCGGTATCCCTTTCTGGGGATTTGATATGGGCGGATTTTATAATACAGACCATGAAGGATACGAATGCAGGCCGACAGAGGAAGAATACATACGGAGTTGTCAGTTCGGATTTTTCAATACCCTGAGCCGGTGCCACGGCAAAACGGCAAGAGAACCCTGGCAGTTTGGCGACAGGGCAGAAATGATTTTCAGGGAATTTCTGGAGCAGCGGCATCGCCTGCTTCCGTATCTGTACAGTATGTCTTACAGGACACATCGGACAGGGATTCCGATGATACGGCCGGTTGTGATGGAATATCCAAAGGACCGGACGGCCCGCAGCGTAGAGCTGGAATATTTTCTGGGAGAGCATCTTTTGGTGGCCCCTGTATTTGACCAAGAGGAGCCGGAGGTATATTTGCCGGAAGGGATATGGACAGACTGGTTTACCGGAGAGAGGCTGACCGGGGGCAGATGGGTAAAACGGGAGAAGCAGATCAAAGCGCTTCCGGTTTTCATCCGTGAAAATGCCATGATTCCCTGTCTGTGTGAAATTCCGGAGGACATTGACACACTCAGTGAGAGGCTGCAGGTAATACTTTCTTTTGGAGATCATATTTCGGATACTTATTATGATGATGACGGACTGAAAAAACTGGAAGCTGTGGCAGAGCAGGGGATTCTGAAGGTGGAAACAGATCTGCCGGTGGCGCTTCTGCATGTGTATACGGAAGCGGCGCTGGAAAAAGCGGTGATCAACGGCCGGGGTGCGTCTGTAAAGCGTCAGGGTAATATGTATGTGATAGGAGACGAACCTTTTTCTTGACACTTTCGGCGGGGCAACGTAAGATAAAAACAGAAACAGACAACAATGTATCACGACAAAAGAGAAGGAGGGTTTTATGGGCAAGTTGTGGAAACGGCTGCTGGCGGTCACGACAGCGGCGGCTATGCTTTTGGCTGTGGGATTTGCTGCGGCGCCTGCGGGTATGGTACAGGCAGCAGAAAATTCTTATGAAGGGGATTTGGTGGTGATTCACACCAATGACATGCATGGCCATTTTGATACAGTGGAGGGCGAACAGCTTGGTATGGCTGCAGTGGCAGGTTTGAAGCAGTATTATGAAGCTAAGGGAGCCGATGTGCTTTTGCTGGATGCGGGTGATTTTTCACAGGGCACTACATTGGTAAGCTATTTTGACGGTGGTTCTGCGGTATTGTTTATGAATGCGGCCGGCTACAATGCAGTTTCTCTGGGCAATCATGAATTTGATTTCGGATTTGAAGAGCTGCAGGTTATGGCGGCGCTGGCTGATTTCCCGATTCTGGATGCCAATATTCTGGATAAGGAAACAGGAAAGCCTTATTTTGGCGACAATGCTGTGTTTACCTTTGATAACAGGAAAGTGGGCGTTTTCGGGCTGGATACGGCAGAGGCTCAGACGAAGGCAAGCCCTAAAAATGTAAAAGATATTACGATTCTGGACGGACAGGAATTGTATGACTGCGCACAGGAGCAGGTGAATACGCTGAAGGCACAGGGCTGTGATTTTATTATCTGTCTGGGACACCTGGGTGTGGATGATGAAAGTATCGGCAGACGTTCCCTGGATGTGGCAGCCAATACAACAGGTATTGATTTGTTTATCGACGGACACAGCCATACGGAAATGGACGGCGGTGTGGTGGTGAACGGCACTACCATTACCAGCACAGGAAGCTATCTGGCCAACATCGGCGTGGTGATCTGCGACGGGGAGACAAAGACGCTGAAGGCTTCTCTTGTAAAGGCGGCAGACTATAAGGGCAGCTATGATGCAGGTGTGGAAAACTTTGTAAAAGCCCATCAGGACATTGTGGATGCGGCATATTCAGGGCTGTTTGCCAACGCAGAAGTGGATCTGAACGGTGAGAGAGAGCCGGGCGTCCGGACAGAGGAAACCAATCTGGGTGATTTTGCGGCAGACGCTTATCTGTATGCAGCCCAGCAGTATATGGGGGAAGAGGTCAAAGTGGACGGCGCCATCCAGAATGGCGGCGGCGTGCGTGCCAGCATTCCGGCAGGCCCCATCAGTATGAATACATTGTATACCGTATTTCCTTTTGGCAACTCCGTCAGTGTGGTGAAAGTAACCGGGGCACAGCTTCTGGAAGCTCTGGAGGCATCCTGCAGTGCGGCGCCTTCTGCTCTGGGCGGATTCCCTCAGGTATCCGGCATTGTCTTTACGGTTAATACCCAGGTACCTTATGTAAATGGTATGCAGTATCCGGATTCCACCTATTTTGCGCCGGCAGCGCCGGGCAGCCGTGTGACCATCGAATCCGTGGGCGGCAGAGCGTTTGATCTGTCAGACAGCTATTATATCGCTGTGAACAATTTCATGGCAGACGGCGGAGATACTTATTATGTCTTTACGCAGGCAGAGGAAGTGATCGACACCGGAGTGATCGATGCGGAAGGATTGATTTCTTATGTGGATTCTCTGGGCGGCGTAATCGGGGCGGAGTATGCGGCTCCTAAGGGCAATATTACGATCCGGTAAGACAGAGACTTTTATAAAAAGAATCCTGCTTTGCAGGATTCTTTTTTGTCATACAGGATTTGGATGTAAAAAGCTCCTTGCTTTGTTATGGAAAGGAAGTTTGGATGAAACGGAATCTGGCAGAAGGAAATGTGACAAAGGCGCTGTTATTGTTTGCAGGGCCTATGATTCTGGGCAATATGCTGCAGCAGTTTTATAATATAGCGGATACTCTGATCGTAGGCAGGGCGTTGGGAGAGGATGCACTGGCAGCGGTGGGATCTGCGTATACTCTGATGACCTTTCTGACCTCTGTTCTGATCGGTCTGTGTATGGGAAGTGGTGCGGCATTTTCCTATTATTTTGGTAAGAAAGAAATGCGGAAACTGAAAAACAGTATGTGCATTGCCTTTGTGCTGATAGGGGTGATCGCGGTACTGCTGAATGTGCTGGTGGTATGCTTTTCTCAGGGCATCCTTTGCCTTCTGCAGACGCCGCCTGAACTGATGGAGATGATGCGGGAATATACAGAGATGGTATTTATGGGATTATTTTTTGTATTTCTGTACAATTATTTTTCCTTTTTGCTGCGTGCTCTGGGCAATTCTGTGGTGCCTCTGTGTTTTCTGGGCAGTACGGCGCTGCTGAATGTGGGGCTGGATCTGTTATTCGTCCTGGGCTATGGATGGGGGATTCGGGGCGCCGCTCTGGCAACATTGATATCGCAGATCATTTCCGGAGTGGGAATTGCCCTTTATACATGGATTCGGGAACCTGCGCTGCGGCCAGAGCGGGCAGATATGCGCTTTTCCAAAAAGGCCGCACTGGAGATGACACATTTTTCCCTGACGGCGTCCGTGCAGCAGTCGGTGATGAATTTCGGTATCCTGATGGTACAGGGGTTGGTGAACAGTTTTGGCGCAGTGGTGATGGCGGCCTTTGCGGCAGGGGTGAAAATCGATACACTGGCCTATATGCCTGCTCAGGAATTTGGCAATGCTTTTTCTTTGTTTATTTCCCAGAATTACGGCGCGGGCAGACAGGAGCGGGTGCAGCAGGGAATGAAGGCGGCTGTGAAGATTTCCATGCTGTACTGCGTCTTGATTTCCGTGGTGGTATTCGGGACGGCAGAGTCCATGATAAGACTGTTTGTGAAAAATCCCTCGGCTGGAATCCTAAAGACCGGCGCCCAGTATCTGCGGGTAGAGGGGGCGTTTTACTGTGGGATCGGTATTTTGTTTTTGCTGTATGGCTATTACAGGGGGATCAACCGGCCGGAAATGTCGCTGGTGCTGACGGTAATTTCTCTGGGCACACGAGTGGCTCTGGCGTATTGTCTGGCGGCTGTACCTGGTATCGGCGTGACGGGAGTCTGGTGGGCCATTCCTGTGGGCTGGGTGCTGGCGGATATCACAGGGATCGTATGGATGAAAAAGAAAACGGCTTAATTGGGATTTTTCAAATGTCCGGGAATCCGGACAGGTATAAAACAATAGATGATGGAAAGAATAGGAAAACAGGAAGGACCTCGTTGCAAAACGGGGTCTTTTTCCTATCGGAGAGGTTCTTCCGGAGAAGAAACTGATTTTCTGCCCCTGACTCTGTAGAAACTGGGGCCGCACTGGTCCAGAGGGTGGATCATAGAGGACTGTGAGATCGCCGATTCCAAGTGCAGCGGGATCTCTCTGGGTAAAAATCTGCAGCCGGAGAATGAGAACAAATGGATGACAGGCTATGTAAAAGACGGTACACAGACAGACCGGTATCGTCGGCCATAGACGTGATGATCAGACACAATCATTTTGAACATTGTACCCGCGGGCTGTGGCTGGGCTGGCAGGCACAGGGCACAAGGGCAACGGGAAACCTGTTTCATGACAATACACCGCCGGAAGGGATACAGATCATACCGTCGCTGGGAACTGGGAGAGGATATCTTTGTGGAAGTGTCCCACGGGCCCACGCTGATTGACCATAACCTGCTTTTGTCGGACTGTGCCGGGCGGCTCTGCACACAGGGGCTTGCGTTTGTGCACAATCTGATTATGGGTTCCTTTACCTATGTGGAAAATGGAGGACACTTATGACAATGACAAATATTACGGACATCTGCCGGTCTGTGCATCCGTAAAATCTCTATTTTAATGGGTCACAGCCTTATGACAGGGAAGAAGATGCCTGGGTGGATCGGGAACACAGTGTCCACGGCCCTGTTGGGAGAAGCCTTTGAGCCGGAAGCGCTGTTTGAACATCCGGATGGCACGCCGATTTTGTTTAACCGGGATTATTTTGGGATACACAGAAGTGTAAATCCCACCAGCGGCCCCTTTGAAAGCGAAGAGGCGGCCTGCAGACAGCCAATCTGGACGGAAGAGAATTAAGTCCATCCGCCATCCATTGTAAGGATCTGTCCGGTCAGATAGGCAGGCGCTTCTGCAAGCTGCAGAAGCAGTTCTGCCGCTTCCTGGCAGGTTCCCATACGTCCTGCGGGAATTTCATCTATCACCTGTTCCAGCGCTTCGGCGTCAATACATTTGTTCATATCGGTATCAATGATGCCGAAGGCGGCCGCGTTGACCTGGATATTGCTGGGCGCCAGCTCTTTGGCCAGCGCTTTGGTCAATGCATTGACAGCGCCTTTGGAGGCGGAATAGGCGGCTTCCATAGAAGCGCCTGTATTGCCCCAGACGGAGGAGACATTGAGGATACGTCCGCCGCCCTTTGCCAGCATCAGAGGAATGGCACATTTGATTGTATAAAAACAAGAGCTGACATTGGTAGCCATGACACGATCCCACTGGGAAACCGACATGTCCTGAATCAGGCCGATATGGGAAATCCCTGCATTGTTTACCAGTACATCCAGGGTATCAATCTGAGAAAAAAGTGAGACGACCTCGTCATAACTGCCTGCATTGCACACGGCAGTGCGGCAGGTGATGCGGTAGCGCTGCTTTAGCATATCTTTCAGTGCAATCAGTTTGTCCTCGCTGTGCAGACAGGTAAGATACAGGTCATAACCGGCCTGTGCAAAGCGTTCGGCACAGGCCCGGCCGATGCCGCGGGATGCACCTGTGATCAGGGCGGTCTTTTGTTTGTGTTCCATAAAAAGATTCTCCTTCTACTGACTTGACAGTTCCATAAACCGAAAATTTGTATGCGCCCTTTGCTAAAAAACTATCCGGGAAGCAACGGTATTTTACTTGCAATTTTTTCTTTGACCGCAGAAGCGGTATCTTTCATCAAACGGTTTGTTGTGTCTATAACAGTTACTTCCTATGATTATAAACCAGCTTTTTTATAGAAACAATCCATATTTACAGGTTCGTTTTTAACAGGGATACGATTCCGGACAGGTTTCTCCTGGCATGGACGATCTCTTCCCTCTGTTCCTGATTTTTGATCCCCGCCGATTGGTGTAGTATTTTCGGCCTGTATTTGATACACTAGTAAGACAGAGTATGCAGGAGGAAATGACTATGACAGATGTGATTATCATCGGTTCCGGTCCGGCGGGACTGACGGCTGCGATTTATGCCAGGCGGGCAGGGTTTTCCGTGCTGGTGATCGAGAAAGCGCCTGTGAGCGGCGGTCAGATTATGAATACTTCAGAAGTGGACAATTATCCGGGACTTCCCGGGATCGGCGGATTTGAAATGGGAATGAAGTTCAGAGAGCATGCGGAAGCCATGCAGGCCAGGTTTGCAGAAGGTGTGGTAGAGGAGATCCGGGCGGACGGACGATGCTGGGAAGTGGCGACACAAAAAGAATGTTATCAGACAAGAGCGGTTGTGATCGCGGCAGGCGCCGCCTATGCCAGACTGGGCGCACCCGGAGAGGAAGCGCTGCGGGGGCATGGCGTATCCTATTGCGCTACCTGTGACGGCGCTTTTTTTAAAGGAAAGGTGACGGCAGTGATCGGGGGCGGGGATGTGGCGGTGGAAGACGCCATCTATCTGTCCCGTTTCTGCAGCAAGGTATTTGTGATACACAGAAGAGATAAACTGCGGGCAGCCAGGATGCTGCAGCAAAAGCTGTTTTCCCTGAACAATGTGGAAATGATCTGGGACAGCGAGGCAGAGGAGATACTGGGGGAAAGCCGGGTGGAAAAGATACGTGTAGTCAATCGTAAAACGGGCGGGAAAGAAGAACTGACCGTGGACGGCGTCTTTGTTGCAGTGGGCATCAGGCCCCTTTCGGAAGCGTTTACTTCGGTGGTGGATACAGACGAAAACGGCTATATTATAGCAGGAGAGGACTGTATCACCAGTACGGCGGGGATCTTTGCGGCCGGAGATATCCGGACCAAAAAACTGCGTCAGGTCATAACAGCCGCAGCAGACGGCGCCAATGCCATAACGAGCGTGGAGGAATATTTTTTATCTTTGCAGGAGGAAGGATAAGGGGCCAAAAAGGCCGCTGATATCAGGAAAAATCAGGGTATTACAGAAGAAAATCAGGATTTTCCAAATGCTGGAAAATATGTTCGGGTGTTGACAAATACAGGTAGGGATGCTATATTCTATTTAAAGAATTTAACAATTTTGTAACAACTTTTAATATATTAGAAATAGTGATTCACAAAACAAACCGTGTTTGGAGGACATTATGAAACATAAGAATGCAAAATTGGCTGCGTATGCGTTGGTCGGTGTGATAGCTGTAGCTGGTGTTTCCACAAGAGCGGATGCCACCGGCGTATCTTCTCTCCTTCCCGCTGCCGGGTTTGCACTGACTATGGAAGAAGGAAGTGCGCAGGAAGAAGTTGCTTCTGCAAAGGATGTGACACCTGCTCAGGCGAAGGAAAGAAAGAGCGGTTCTGCTTCTAAATCAGGAACCTCTACTGCAAGCAAGAGCAGTTCAGGGAAAGCGGATACCGGAAAATCCGCCAGAGAGATACAGGAAAAAACAAAACCGCAACAGGCTGATGAAGCTAAAGTACAGGAGGCAAACAGCAAAGAAGCAGAAGAAAAGGCCAAAGCTGCTGAGGAAGAAAAAGAGTTTTCCAAACTGGTCATTGCCAAAGTAAACGATTATGTAAATATCAGAAGCATCCCCAGTGAAGAGGGAGAAATCCTGGGCAAGCTGTATGATAAGTCGGTCGGTGACTTTATTGAAGAAGAAAATGGCTGGTATAAGATAAAGTCCGGTACGGTAACCGGCTATGTAAAAGCAGAGTACTGTGTCACCGGCGAAGAGGCGATTGCTCTTGCCAAAGAGGTGGGAACACGGGTGGCGACGGTAACGACCACGACTCTGAAAGTAAGAGAATCCGAAGGAACCGATGCACCGGTACTGGGACTGGTTCCGATAGATGAAGAGCTGTCCGTAATCGAAGAACTGGACGGCTGGGTAAAAGTAGATATTGAAGAAGGTTATGGCTATGTATCCGCTGAATTTGTATCTCTTCGTACCGACTTTGTGAAGGCTGAGTCCAGAGAGGAAGAAGAAGCCAGACTGCAGAAGGAAGAAGAGGCTAAGAAAGCGGCTAAGGAAGCAGCCAAGAAGGCAGAGGAGAAGGTAGCCAAAGACAAAGCAGAGAAGGCTGCAGCGCAGGCAGAGAAGAATGCAGAGAAAAATACGCAGGAAGGCCAGCAGCAGGCAGCAGAGGCGGCGCCGGCGGCGCCTGCACCGGCTCCCACAAGCGGCGGCAGTGATCTGGGAAATGCGGTCGTGGATTATGCAATGCAGTTTGTAGGCAATCCTTACGTATATGGAGGTTCCAGTCTGACCAACGGAACTGACTGCTCCGGATTTGTTATGAGTGTATATAAGAATTTTGGGGTTTCTCTTCCCCACTCCTCGTCGGCTGACAGAAGTCAGGGCTATGATGTGGGCGGACTTGCAAATGCACAGCCGGGTGATATCGTATGCTACTCAGGCCATGTGGGTATCTATGCAGGTAACGGACAGATCGTGCATGCAAGTACAAGTAAAACAGGTATTATCGTATCCAATGCAAACTATCGTAATGTGCTTGCCGTAAGGAGAATTTTCTGATCGGCAGCGCAGCGGAAACGGAAAAAAAGGCAGTATTCTGTAAAGAATACTGCCTTTTTTGCAGTGCGGGCTCATACCGGATCAGTACTGCGGCAGGATGAAAGGGAATTTTCAGACTATATTTATGATTGTGAGACGGAGATGATTATACAAGATGCACAAAAAAATGATCGGCACTTTTTAGAACCGAAAATGTAGGATGGTTTCTTCTGAAAGTTATCCACAATAAAAATCGCAAAAAATGCGAAAAAACGACTTATGCACGAAATTATCCACACTGTCCACATACGTCGGAGCCGGAGCCTGTCGGAATTTGTAAAAAAACGGCATCTCATAATTTGTGAAATTGTCATAAAAATGAGAAACCTGTTCCCGTAATTTTGACGGAAACCGATTTTGGAAAAAGACAGACAATTCCAACGACTATTGCCAAATCCCCCTAATTTTGGTAAAATATACACGTGCAGATGAGCCGTGCAAAAATAACGGATGCCGGACAGGCTGCTTGCAGACGGGTGCAAAAACAGCCACTGCCGAATGGCTGCCTGCAGACAGGGCGGCACAGGTGAATGCGGAAACAGCAGATGCGAGAACTGCAAATAAATTGAAAAGGGGATGACATCATGAAAATCGTAATCAGCGGAAAAAACATTGATGTAACAGAGGGCCTGAGAACGGCTGTACAGGATAAAATCGGAAAACTGGAAAGATATTTCACACCGGAAACAGAAGTGCAGGTTACACTGAGTGTGGAAAAGGACAGACAGAAAATCGAAGTAACCATTCCGGTAAAAGGGAATATCATCCGTTCTGAGCAGGTCAGCAGCGACATGTATGTATCCATTGATCTGGTAGAAGAAGTGATTGAACGGCAGTTGAAAAAATATAAAAACAAGCTGGTGGATCAGAAACAGGCGTCCAACTTTTTCAAGAAGGAATATATTGAGAAGGATTTTATGGATGAGGAGGAAGTTAAGATCATCCGTACCAAAAAATTTGACATCAAGCCCATGTATCCGGAAGATGCCTGCGTACAGATGGAGCTTTTGGGACATAGCTTCTTTGTGTTCAACAATGCAGAGACAGAACAGGTAAATGTGGTATATAAAAGAAAAGGGAATACTTACGGGTTGATTGAGCCGGAAGTGTAAAGAAACTGTACCGTCGGTCATTTTGGCTGACGGTACTTTTGCTTTATCGGGTATGGATGCGCACGTACAGACAGGCCATGCGCTGTTTGGAAACGCATAGCAGGAAAAGCTGTATGGCAGAGGCGCCTGGCGGAACTGTATCGGCTGTCCGATCGTTTTTAATTCATAAATTCAATGATGATTTCATTCATAATCTCCAGTTGGCATTTTGTCAAACCGTTTCGTCGGTACTTTTTCTTGTCATGAAATTCTGTCAGAAGTGTCTTTATGATATCAAATTGTCTTGCTGACAGGTCGTTAGTGGAGATGGATTCCTTTTTCTCTATTCCAACCAGATAATCAAGGCTGGTATTAAATAAGTTGGAAATATCTATCAGGGTTTCCAGAGACGGCAGTTTTTGGTTATTCTCATATCTGCAGATTGCCGATTTGCTCTTTCCCAGTTTTTCCGCAAGTTGTGCCTGTGTATAATCTCTTTCTTTACGAAGATGCTTCAGTAATTCTCCAAAATCGTGCATAGGAACCTCCGTGCTTTATCTTCATTATAAAATAGGAATGTTGACCATCAGGGAATTTAGTAACAATAAATATTCCCGCTTTTGCAATTTCAAAGCGGGAAAAAGAAAAAAACAGGAGGATTCTATGGTATAATTTTCCTGTATTATTTACAGGAGGATAAAAGAATGAAGATTGCCATATGTGATGATTGTCTGTCAGACATCCGAAATTTGGAAAAACTCATTCTGGAAAGTACGGAACATCCTGAAGATATAACGTTTTATGATTTTTTAAATGGCGAAGCGCTTCTTGACAGCCATGAAACATTTGCTGTTATATTTCTGGATATCAAGATGAAAACCGAACGGGAAGGAACGGAGATTGCAGAAAGTATACGTCTTGCAGATATGGATACGCTGCTGGTCTTTTACACAGCTTATGATTATCCTGCCAGCCGTATCTTTCGGGTACAGCCATACAGCTATCTGCTGAAAGATGCACCGGCAAAAGAGCTGAAATCTGCTTTGCAAAGGATTTTACAGGAAGCGGCACGCAGAGACAGGCCATGTCATCTGCTTGTAAAATATGCCGGTACGATATTTACACTGAAACCGGCCGATATTCTGTATATTTGTATTCAGGACAAAGGCAGTGCCATTTATCTGACGGAAGAAAAAGCAGATGAAATTTTCCGGATCTCAGAGAGAAAGCAGGCTCCGAAAGAACTGTTCGTGAAAAGCGGCGTAAAACTGGATTCTTATTATGAACAGTTAAAGGATTTTGGATTTATCTATGCAAAGAAAAGTTATATTATCAATGCGCAGTATATTGTTGCACGTTCCAGGGATTCTGTTTTGCTGAAAGATAAAACAGAACTTACCGTTTCCAGAAGCAGGAAGAAACAGTTTGACGATGCGCTGGGCAGATACTGGAGTACGCGGTACCGAAAGGATGAGAAGGAATGGACATAGGAGAAATTACATATAGAATGGTCATGTATTTCAACTGTATGTTTGAGATATTTTTACTGTATATTTTTCTGGAAGCGTTGTTTCCGGTGTATGAGGATCGCAGGAATATCCGGATTTTGAAGGGCTGGATTTGTATTACTGCAATTTACATGGTTAACTGGCTGGAAATTCCGATTGTGAATCTATTGTTTGTTCCGATTCTGCAAATGACATTTTCCTGGCTGGTTTTTCGCATTGAATTAAAATTGAATGTACTATATGGTATGTTTTATTATATGATTCTGGCGGTTACAGAGTTTATTTTTCATTTTATTTATCGCGCGTTGGAAATTGATATTACTTCTGCGGATATCAACAGGATATTTATATTGGTTATAGAAAAGTTGTTTGAGTTTGCAATTGTACAGGCGGTTCGGAAATACAGTCAGAATTCTCCCAGAACAGACAGCTATTCAAAATTAAGAAGTTTGTTTATTCTGCCTGTTTCTGCATTGATTCTTTTAAATGGATTTATTGCCAGAGACAGATATCCATATGGTTACTTTCTGATTTGCTTAGGCGGTATGCTGCTTATTTTAAGCAATATTGTAAACTTTTCTGTGGTGGAAAAACTTTTGATTGTAGAAAATGCAGCCAAAGACAATGAGATGTTAAAACTGAAAACTGCACTGGAGCACAATCATTATCGTAGGATGGAGGAAATCAATCAGGAATACGCGGAGTATGTACATGAAATGAAGCATATTGTCCGGACGATAGAGCATTTTGCAGCCGGGGAAAATGCAGGGCGGTTTCAGGAGCTGGCATCGGAGGCTTCCCGGCTTTTACTGAAAAAGAGCCCTTTGGATAAGAAGCTGTATATCAACGATCCGGTGTCCAATGCAGTGTTTATGGAACGTGAAAAAGCAGCGCAGGAGCTGGGAGTGAGATACGAAGTGGATGTGCAGCCGGGGACGGATGTGAATTTTGTGGATGAAACGGATAAGATCAGAATGTTCGGAAACCTGCTTGACAATGCGCTGGAGGCGGCCGCCGGATGTGAAAAAGGCTATGTTTCTGCCAGTCTGTACAGGGGGAATGACGCCATAGTGATCTTCCGGGTGGTAAATAATTTCAGAAATCAGAGCAGGAAAAAGGAAAACCGGTATCTGACCACCAAAACAGACCGGAGCAGGCATGGATTCGGATTGAAAAATGTGGAGGAGCTGGCCCATAAATACAATGGTATTCTGAACATTGAGGAAGAGGAAGGACGTTTCACAGTAATCCTGATTTTATCTAATATGCAAAAAAAGGAAAAAATTTGACAAAATTCGGAAAGCAGATTGATTTTCCTTCCATAATTCGATAAGTTGATAAAAAAGAGGAGGGATTTTCTATGCGTAAAATCGTAAATGCTTTTAAGAAGCTGAAAAACAAAAATTGGGCGGTCCTTACTTTGAATGCACTGGCATTGTTTACAGTGATTCAGAATGTAAATGCAGGATGTGCATGGCTGGAGCATCAGCCGGAAGTTCCGGAGGAAGCACGCCGGTTCAGAAAGTTTTAAGCTGTAATGATCGAGAAGCTGGCAAGAAAACTGGTGGCGTGGCAGGTGGAACGGAATTATCTGTCTGCGCAGGAGCAGAACCTGTACAGATATGCGTTTGAACTGCTGATCAGTCAGGCTGTCAATTTATTGATAGCCTGTTTGCTGGCGGCGGTTTTACAGGCTTATGGGACCGTTCTGATTTTTCTGATTTCTTTTATTCCACTGCGGTCTTATGCAGGAGGGCATCATGCTGATACCTATGCGGTCTGTACTGTATTGTCCTCATTGATACTTGGAATGGTATGTGTGGCGGAAAAGTGTATTCCGGATCGTGTGGTACTGTTTGTCAATCTGGGAGCCTGTGTGCTGAGTGGCGTTCTGATTTTTGCCCTGGCGCCGGTGGCGGATCATAACAAGCCGCTGGATGGAGAGGAAAGAAGGCGTTACGGTAAATGCAGCAGGGCCATATGGGGACTTGAAACGGCGGTATGGATGGTTTGCTATGCGGTGGGGGCAAAACGTGCCGGTCTGGTCATTGCACTGGGACATTTGGCATTGAGCGGGATGCTGTGCGCAGGTGTGATGAAAAATAAGAGGCTGGGCGGATAGCGATTGCTTATTTCATAGGGGGAAAGACTGTTGCCGTGTAAGCTGAAAGGTTTGCACGTTTTTTTGTTCAGGACAAAAGAGAGGGTGTATACGGCATATGTAAGCAAACGCTCCTGCAGGGCAGAATGACCGGAGGTTAAAGATGTGTAGAATTGCCATTTGCGATGATGATATTTTCTTCGCAGAACAACTGCAGGAATATATAAACAAATATTGCAGGGAAATGGGATGGGAAGTTTCTCTGAAAGTATATACAGACAGTGATGAACTGGCAGAGGCAGTGGAGAAAAGAAAGCTGCATGACCTGTATATTCTGGATATTATGATGCCGGAGCATACGGGGATGGATTTGCTGTCTTTGCTGGAAGGCAATGAGACTACGGCAGAAGTGATACTTCTTACTTCCTATTCCGGCTATGCGGTGGAGGCATGTTCTTATAAAAAAGTGTTTCGCTATATTCTGAAGGAGGAGATTTTCCCCAGGCTGTGGCGTGCTCTGGATGTCTTTTTTGAAGAGACAAAAAAGAAGCAGAAACAAAGACCCTATATCATAAAGAATAAAATCAAGTGTGTGAAATTTTATCAGGAAGATGTGGCTTATATTTGCCGGGACAGAAAATATGCCGTGTTTGTGATGGAAGGGGAGCGGAGGGAAAAGGAGCGGTGCAGTCTTTCAGAGGTATATCAGAAACTGCAGAATCCCGATATGGTGATTCTGGACAGAAGCTATATTGTGAATATCCCGCATATCAGAAAGATCTGTCTGGATGAGGTGCAGATGGACAACGGAGATGTGCTGCGAACCAACCGGAATCATGTGCAAAGACTGAAAGTGGTTTTTACGCAATATTGGGGAGAGCTGTTATGACATTGTTCTGGCTGATTGAGGCGTTGGCCGGACTGACAGAAAATATTGCCGGATTTTTACTGGTCAGGGATGTACTGGACGTCCGGGAGAAAAAATATGGACAGGCCGGATTCTGCTCCATAGTATTGACTGTCGGACTTTTATTGCTTAATCAGGTACATCTGTTTCTGGCATTTGCCACATTGTATGGTCTGGCAGGGATTACGTTATGTGTTTGTATTCTATATAAAAAGAAACCGGGCGATACGCTTGTTGCTGTGGGCAGTTATTTTGTCCTGCTGCATTTACTGGATTTTCTGTTGATTTCTCTGATCGGGCTTTTGACGGAAAACCCCGGATATGGTGCCGATATTACCGGTCAGCAGTCCTGGCGCAGAGTGGCGTACATAGTGATTGCCAAGACGGTATTGATGATTTCTGTTTATTTTGTGCACAGATATGCGGAAAAGATGAACCTGTTGTCCAGAAAAATGATGGCCGGGATATTGCTGGCAGTGGAGCTGGCGTGCAGTTTTGTAAAAAAAGTCTGTATACAGATCGATGGGAGTGTGATCGGGACAGGGATATTATTTTTTCTTACTCTCGTAATGGGACTCTATCTTATGGTGCAGTATGCAAAGCTGAAAGAGCAAAGACAGCAGGCGGAGTTGATGGAAGAGCGTAGCCGTGTGATAGCGGACAGTTGTCAGAGTATGCACCAGAGTTTTTACAGCAGTCAGCTATATTACCATGATCTGAAAAATCATGTGATAGCAATGGAGCGGTATCTTTTGAACCATGAATATGAAAAGGCGGCAGAGTATGTGGCGTCTGTGCATAACAGTTATCAGAATGTCTGCGTATCTGTGTGGACCGGCGTAGAGATTCTTGATTTCCTGCTCAGTGCCAAAAAGGCAGAAGCCGAAAAACAGGAGATTTGTTTTTCGGTGGATGCAGATGCGATCGTTCCGGGGGCTGTTTCAGAAGCGGATTTGTGCGCAGTGATGGGGAATGTTCTGGACAATGCCATTGAAGGCTGTGAGAGATGTGAAAAAGAACGGAATATTTGGGTTTCTGTCAGAAAAATCCACGATATGTTGATGATTAAGGTAAAGAATACATGTGTTGCTGCTCCGGAGAGAAAAGACGGGCACTTTGCCACTTCAAAACAGGATAGCAGGCTGCACGGACGGGGACTGGAAAGTGTGGAGAGAATTGTGAACACATACAATGGGTCGGTACAGTATGACTGTAGGGACGGGATGTTTTCAGTGGCGCTGATCTTTTATTTTTAGTCCCGTTTCGGAATTGGAGGAGGGAATTTATATGAAAAACTTCAGGAATTACACGTCGGAAAAATATAGGAAACCTGACTTTCAGGAAATCGAAGAAGGAATCTACAAGACCGGATCGCCCTATGAAGATCAAGACATTTATGTTACCTCCCTTTCGTTTGAGATGGAGCCGGAGTGCTTTGGTGAGGAAGATGCTTCACCCCGGAATCTTACACAAATTCCTATTGAAGGTATTTTAGATGAATTTTCTGTATATGTTACCGATTTCTATGACCAACTGAATGAAACAAGCGAAACGATCTGCTATCAGGAATTTGGTTCCTCCGATTTATCAAATATTCAAAAATTAAGAACCTTGATCGGTAAACGATTTTATGCTGCGCTGTGTGATGAGGAGGACGAGGATGAAGAATACACCATGGTTATGGAATAAGCGGGGAAGAGACTATGCTGCAAACAGTATCAAAGTGGGTTGTGAATCAGTTGGTTGTCCGGGGAGAGATTGCAGAGCAGCGGAAAGCGGTTTATCTGTATGGGTGTGAATTGATTTTATCCACCGGGCTGTCGGTGCTCTGCATTCTGCTGGCAGGAGGCGTGGCAGGCAGGTTTGGGCAGGCGCTTTCTTTTGTACTGTTTTTTATGCCGGTCAGAACCGTATCCAGCGGTTATCATGCGCCTTCTTACGGAAAATGCTTTGTACTTACAACACTGCTGGCATTTCTGTGTGTGTCCGGAGGTGTGTTGTGCCGGGCGTATGTTCCGGTATGGGTGATGTGGTGTCTCTTTGTGACAGCCCAGTTGGTGATCTGGCTTCGGGGGCCGTTTCGCTCCCATAAGCATCCGCTGAAAGAAGAACTGGTGAAAAGGAACCGTCAGTATATGCATCGGATGCAGATGGTGGAAATGGCAGCAGGAGCGGCGCTCTGTCTGGCGGGAAAACAGGAAATCTTTGATACGGCTGTTATGGCGACGATAACCGTCGCCTGTATGATAGTAATTGCAGAAAAGGAGGAATGGAAGTATGTGGGCAATGTTGGCAGCGCTGATTGAGAAAGCGGCAGTGTATGGTGCAGGATTTTTTTCCTATGGAGCTTCGTATGAACCGGAAGTTCCGGAAGAATTAAAGCAGGGACTGTAATCGGTAACCTGACTTATGCATCATAAAAAATGCCCTGAATGACTTTCGTATCATGATTTTCATGATAGGCGGAGGACGTTCAGGGCATTTTTGATACCTCGTCAAAATTTGAGGTCAGTATCTGTACAGTTTGAGGCCATGTCGGTTTTTGTCGGAAAATGATGATAAAATAAATGGTAATGTTAGAGACAATTCGCAATCTCTGATTTTCCAATATGACAGGTTAACAGAATCTGAAAGCATGAGGGACAAACGTATGAAAATTATTAAACAAACCAATCGCACCGTACTTTTTGACGTCATCAATCCGGAGTGCCTGGATATCATTAATCTAATGGCGGGAATCGAAACAACAGGCAAAAGTCTGACAGATGAGAAAATCAAGGAAATCCACAGTCATCTGCTGGTACACAGTTTTGATGAGTTTCTGAAGAAGTTTGCGCCTACGATTTACAGCTATTTTGACGCAGATAGTAAACGAATGGTGTATACGCTGGAACGTCCGATGGGGATTCCGGCACAATTCGTGAAAAAGATCGTGATTGACAGGAACAACAGCTTCCTGAAAACCTTCATACGGCTGATTGATGAGAAACGAAGCTCCAATAAGCCCAATGTGACTTTTAACTATGATTCTATGCTGGAAATGCTGTCTCCTCAGAAAACGCTTAATGATATGAAGCGTCTGAACAAGGATGTCAACTATCTGGCAAAGGAGAGTCTGAAGCTGGAGAGTGATTCACCGGCCAAGTTAAAACGTCTGAAACTGCTTTCCAAAAAAATCAATGAAACAGAGAGTTTCTACAATGAATTTCCCACACAGATCGCGTTGATGATCGGGACGATCCGGGAAAATCTGGTGGCGATTGAAGCAGCCAGCAAAAAGGGCGGCAGTGCACCTGCCCCGGCGCTTCCTTATTTTGACAAGGAAGGGGAAATGAAAGCCATTGCGTTCAAGCCGGGAGACGATGTACCGCTTCTGGAAGTGGACGACGAAGCCACGCAGCTCCTGGTATCGGAGATCGAGGAACGTTACAATCTGATCGAACAGCGGCGCAGAGGGGCTGTGGCAGTGCAGGAAGAGGAAGAAACCGGGATGGAAAAGGTTTCTTCTCTGATGCAGGAGCTGGTGGTTTCTGCATTTACCAACAAGATGTCCGCTAAATTGGCTGTGATGGAAACCGGAAAAAAGGTGGAGCTGTTCAACAATTACAGTGCGCTTTACAATACCTGGCAAAAGGATTTTATCAAGGTGGCCAAGCCTGTGTTTGAACGGATCCTGGGTGTCAAGGCGTTCTTTGACGCATATTCTCCCAAGATCAAAGGGATGGCGCCGTCGCTGCTGGTAACCAATCTTCCGATTGAAGAGCTGGTGGAAGCGCAGAACATGGATAAGTTACGTCTGTATCTGGAGACTGTGAACAATAAGACCGACTACACGGATACGATATGGTTTGGTATTGTACCAAGAATAGAATTGCAGCGGGAAACCTCTCTGGATGATTATACCACGGAGATGACGGTGGATTTTGCCGAGAAATGGGGGTATCTGGGCGAGTATGATGACGAGGATCCGGTATTTTTCTCATCCATGGATACGTTGCAGAATCTTTTAAACGGCATTAAGAAATATAAGATACAGACCTTCTTCGGTTTTGAAACCGGTGAGGAAAGCACATTTTCCAGGATGGCCACCGACGGTGCGTCCATCTATATGGAAAAGGCAGAGGAGATCGCAGGAAACGTATATGATGAATATGCGATTGCCTGCTTCCCCAACATGACAGTGGTGCCGGAGGACAAATCCAGAGTGGTGACTTCCAGAGGCGCCAGACTCAATGAAACCGGCGGTGTGGAATTTCCCAAGGGTCTGGAAAACGATGTAAAATTCTGGATGAAGGGTGTATATGTCGGAGCGGAATTTGTGGCGGCAGGCATTGTGGCAGCATGCCAGTGTCCCAATTTCCTGAAAACATATCTGAAAAAGGTATATCCGGATTTTCCGGGTGTACGGTTTGACCTGGAGGAAGATGAAAATTCCCTGCGTCTGCCGATTGTGTTTGCAAAGGAAATCTCCGGTTTTACCAATGACGTGAAAGAAGAGATCGATCAGAACAAGTTTGGATTTGTATTTTCTTCCGACAATTATACGCTGGACGGAAAGGCAGTCAGCGGGATCACAGTAATGAGCGCCAGAAGTATGCATATGGACCGCCGGACTTACCGGAGTGTGTTCCAGACCACCAGACGCACCTACATAGAACGGATGATGGCGGCTCAGTTACGCAATAAAGATGAGCGCAATATACGGGCCTACTTCGAGCCAAGCGGACAGATCAGTGAGTGGATGAAGTTCGGGGCCTGGGACAATTCCATTATACGGGAAGGCGAGAAAGTAGAGCTGGAGAGCATTGCAGAGGGTCTGTGCGATATCCGCATCGAATCCAAGGGGGTGTCGGAGAGCTTTACGATTAATATTTCCGAAAACGAATAGAGGACAGCAGATTGTACCGGCCCCATGTGTGAAATCTGAACACTAAAATAAAAAGAAAGAAGGGATTCATATGGCATTGACCGTACAGGCAAACAGCCTGAAGATTGCAGATATTGCAGAAATCACAGAAGGAATCTCCTTTGTGCAGTTTACATCCACCATTGATGAGCATGCGTATGCACGTTCTTCGGATATTTATTGTACACTGGTGATTCAGGGCGCGATTAACATGGACTCCGAAAAGAAGATTCTGGGAGACGAATCCAAGAAGATGCTGGAGTGGTCTTTGGTAGCGTCCAATCACGCAGACTGCTACAAAGCAGTGGAAGTTTCCTACACACACAACGATGTGACCACTAAATATAAATTCAGCCATGCTTTCCCGGTTTCCTACAAAGAGGAAAACGCAGACCAGGAGAAGAAGTTTACACTGGTGGTAAGGCAGAAGAAAGACCGGCTGGCAGATATCGTAGTAGAATAAATAAGAAATTCTCAGGTTTCACACATCGGGGCAAATCATAAGTTTCATAGATGTTAGTCAGCACAGGAGAGGATTTGTCTTTATCAATTCTCTCCTGAAATATCATTAAGGTGGGAGGGCCTTATGGCGGATCAGAATGCGGTGAATCTTTTTCTGGTGATTTCCACGATCGCTTTGTGGGGGATTGTCATCTGTCTGACCGGTATCCATATCCGGGAGTTCTGGAAGAAAAGGACACAGCTTACGGCGCTGGTCCTGAATGAACAGGGTAAGATAAGAGACGAATATCTCCTGGGAAAACAAAAAGAAATATTGATTGGAAAATCTACGCCTGCAAAGATGGTGCATATCGATTTTTCCGATTCGGCATATGCCGGTTCCATTCAGGAAGAACATGCGTCCTTTCTCCGGTACGGGTCCTGCTGGTACATATGTGCAAAAGCGGAAAAAAGTATGGTGGGACTGCGTCAGAGCGGCGGAGAAGTGGTATATAAACTGCGGAGAAATATACCATATCGGATTCAAAGCGGTGATATCGTATTTATATCATATGAAAAAATTGTCATTCAATAGACAATCTGCATTTGCAGTGCAGGAGGATGTGGACTTACATGGGTTTAATCAGATGCGAAAACGGACATTTATTCAGTGAAAAGCGGTACGGAACGATCTGTCCCTACTGCAGTACGGCTGTCAATATAGCCAGAAAAAAGGGAGAGGACGTGGACGGTATCCTTAAGGATACCACATATCTGGAAGAGCTGGAGGTGATGCATCCTGTTGTAGGGTGGCTGGTCTGTATCGAAGGAGCATCCAAAGGCAAAGATTACCGGATGATTGCGGAAAAAAACTTTATCGGCAGGAGTCCGGAAATGGACATCCGGATTCTGGGCGACAATGCGATCTCCTATAAAAATCATGCGATTGTTTCGTATGATGCAAAAAAAAGGAGTACTTTTTTGCTGCCCGGTGATGCGCAGGGACTGGTCTATCTGAACGGGGAGGCTGTTTATGCGCCCATAGAGCTGGAGCCGTTTGACCAGATAGAACTGGGGAAGAGCAAGCTGCTGTTCATTCCCCTGTGCGGTGCCAATTTTGAATGGGAAGAGGAAGATGAATAGACGATTCGGCAATGCGCAGACGATAGGAAACAATGTCAATCAAAATACCTATTTTATGACAAAGCAGATCGGAGACGGGTTTCTGGCCGTGCTTGCAGACGGTACGATCGACAGTGTGACAGGGGCTTACGGGGCGATTCTGACCTGTGAAAGCATTGCGAAAGGGATCGTTTCCCCGGAAAATATAAGCGCCCGGATGGAGGAACAGTTTAAGCGTGCGGCGGCCCTTCTGCATGAACGGCTTTATCGGGGGCGGCAGCCCAGAGTGTCTGTGCTGGCGGCATGTTTTGTGGGAAAGATGATGATTTACCGCAATGTGGGAGAACTGTCTGTAATGAACTTTTCCGGCAGAGAGTTGACGGAAATCAAAGCCGATCAGGGAGAGCTGGAGCGAAAAGGCGGTCTGATACTGCTCAGCAGCCAGGGAGTGTGGCAGGCACTGTCGGAAATCGAAGTGGAAAAGATTTTGTCAGGGAGAGGACATCCCTATCGGAAAGCCCAGCATATGATAGAAGCAGTCAACCGCAGGAATATCAGGGACCAGAAAAGTGCATTGGCAGTCATCGTGGCATAATGCATGCAGATATATATGAGGTAGCCATATGAGAAAATTAAATAGCCAGTTCATTACCACATTTGTATCAGAGACAGGACTCAGTGGGCAGAACGGGACTTATTACGGATTCGTGGAGATGGATCAGTATTATTGTATGGCGGTGGCAGAAGGGTTTGACGGAGACGGTGGTCAGGAAAGCGCAAAGCTGGCTGTGGACACTGCCATTGAAGCGTTTGTGCAGAAGCCGGGGATGAAAGCCGGCCGGATCCGGGCATGTATCAGAAAGGCGCATAAACGGCTGCAGCAGCAGAGTGTGAGAATACGGCTGAAAGCGGGGATTTTGCTGTTGGTTTCTGATTATACCAGATTCCGATATGGCGTATGCGGTAATGTGATGCTGTTTGCACTGCGCAATGCGGGCATTTATCATCAGAGTATTACCCATACCAGATATCAGGCGATGGTGGATCAGAAACAGATCCCGGATTCAGAGAGCGCACCCAGGCAGGAAACGGAAAATCTGTATCATTATCTGGGAGGAAACGTAAGAGTCACCGTTTCCGGTAAGATAAAGATGGAGGATGGCGACCTGCTTCTGGCTGTGACGGAAGGGTTTTGGAGCCGGGTTGGCAAAGTGGAGATTCTGGATGCCTATGAATCCATACAGTCTGTAGGAGAGTTTCTGGGAGATCTGCAGGAGCTTTATGTAAGAGGCAGCACGGAAGGGATTCCCTGCTGCTGTCTGGCGGCAGTGGAAATAAAAAAGATCTATCAGGAAAACCGGGCGCTGAAAAAGAAAATCATCATCTGGTGTGTGATGATTGTTCTGATTCTGGCAGTGGTGGGAACGATTGCAGCGCTGTATCTCAGACACAGACGCCGCAGGCAGCAGGAAGTGCGAAGTACCACAGCGGTATATGAGGATACAGGAGATGGGTATCTGACCGATTTCAATTGTCTGTTGGCAAAGCAGGAATACGAAAAAGCGGTAGAGGAAAACAAAAAGCTGGACAAAAGCGGGGAGCGGCTGGAAAAGGAGCAGCTTCTTTCGGTGAAAATTACAGTCAGCGTAATATTGGAAGAGGCAGATCAGGCGTATGATGCGCGGGCGTATGAGCAGGCCAGGGATGCCTATAAAAAAGCGCAGGAGATAGCAAGACAGTACAGCGAACTGCTTCCGTTGGTTACCCGCATCGACCAGCAGTTGAAACTGGTCAGTACAGGAATGGAAATCGATACTTATATGCAGAATGCGGCGTTGAAGGAAGCGGAAGGGGACATCGTGACGGCGGCTTCTCTGTACCGGCAGGCCGAGGCGATGCTGCGGATCGTGGATGATCCGGAAAGGCTGAAAGAAGCCCAGTTGGCGCTGCTCCGGGTAAACGGACTGGCAGAGCAGGAAGCAAAGGATGAGAGGGCCAGAAACCGGGACGAGGTGATCGTGGAAGCGGACAAAGAGGCTGCTATGGATGCGATTCTGGCCGGTGATGTGGATGCAGCCCTGGAGCAGTATACCAAAATCAGAGACGCTTACATTGAGATGGAAGAAAACGAAAAGGCAGAAGAAATCACACAGATTATGCTGTCTCTTCAAAAACAGTCCAGAGCGGCGCAGGAGATTTCCAGAGAAAGTATAGAGGCGGATAAAAGCGCCGCGTTTGAAGCGGTTCTGGCAGGAGACATTGAGACGGCCCTTTCTTTGTACGCAAAAGTAGAGGAAGCCTGTCTCCAGATAGAGGATGAAGCAGGCGCCGAAGAGGCCGCCGGTCTGATCGCTTCTCTGGAAGATGCGGCAGTTCCTGAGGCGGAAGGAGATGCGGCAAGTCCGGAAGAAGCGCAGGCAGTGCTGCCGGAAGTGCAGGACGCAGTACCGGAAGCGGAAACAGAAGCAGCGCCGCCGGGGGAAGAAACCGGTGAAAAAGAAATGGTCACCGTGGAACAGCGGCTTGCACTGGAGCAGATGGTAACGCCTGTTCTGGAGCAGGCGCTGCGGGATACGGCGAACCGGGAGTTTGAAGCCGCCATAAAGGCGTATCGTAAGATTGCGGAACTTTATGCGGAGCTTGGGGATGTGACTACAGCAGATCGGATGGAAATGATGGCCAGAGGACTGGAAAAGCTGCAGGAGGATGCGGCATCCGGAGGGAATGAGGATGGATGAGAGTTTTATCTATGAACGTCTGAAGGCTCTCAGCGGCGGACTGGAACGTGCCGAATACCGGGATATCAGCAAGGCGTTTGCGGAAGTGATCCGCTATAATCAAAAAGCGCTGGAGGAGTTGGAAGAGAGACTGCGCAGGGAGCTGCGGGATGTGTCGGAGCGTTTTTATTTATATGGGGCTGTGGCACCGGCAGGGGATGCTTCCATGATCAATGACTTTCTGTTTCCGATGGATGAAGGCAGAGAGGAAGGCAGCATTGCCACGGTATTTTGCCAGTGTTCCCCGGACAGGATGAAAGCGCTTTTTACAGGCAGTCACAGAATAGAGGCAGAGACAGAGGAAGGGAGCCATGAAATAACGGTCCGTCTCAGACCGTGCAGACGGTATAAAAAAAAGATAGAAGAGCTGCAAAATCTGTATTATGACAATGGGGTATATTGGAGGACCCCCTATCTGCCCTATGTGGATAGATTTGCAGATGTATACTGTGAAGCGTTTCAGCCGGATTTTGAGATACAGGGCATTCGTTTTATGGACGTTGATATGCCGGTCCGGACGGATCTGATACCGCTTTGGAATGTGGAACCGATTCATCTGAAATGTACGGTATTTCCTATTCCGGCTATTGACGAGAGGAATTACCAGCATACAATCAGACTGCCTTTCTGGCAGGACGGTTATCTGGTCAGGATGGAAAAAGCAGTGAAACATGTCTATATGAGTACGGACGGACTGGAGATCGTTTCGGATGAAAAGGTGCAGAAGGAGTTTGAACTGTATCGGATCGCAGTCCGCAGAAACATTAATATCCCCCATTTTCCGCTTACGACAAACTATCGGCAGATGCGGCATATTGACCGTCAGGCGGACAACGCGGCATTCCGGATTCGGACGAAAGCGGAGATCGGTCGTATCATAACCGGCTATGAGGCTGCTGAAGGTCTGGAACTTTTGGGAATCGAGGAAGGCGGACGGGGACAGATCGGCCAAAGGGGGAACGCATACCGGTATATTCCGGAGGGACGGGAAAGTCTGCTGCTTCGTTTTCGCGGGAAAAAAGAGAGCTTTTTGTCAGAAGATCAGGTGTTGTTTCTCGTGGAGGAGGTACAAAGCTACTATCCCCAGTTTCTGGTGACCGGAGAGCTGTCTTTCTGATGGCAGGCCGGGCTTTTTGGGGCAGAAAGGAAGGACGGGCATGAAACGGCTTTGGCAGGCTGCGATGGAGGCTTTGGAAAACGGCATCCGGGAGAATGATCTGTTTTTTGATGTGACAGACACCAGTTCTCCGTATGGAGAGGCTACGGTGAAAAACGCGCACACACCGTATGGCCCGGATGAGGGAAGCGTGGCTGTGAATCCCTATTACAGCTATGAATCTATTTTCGGTCCTGTGATCAAAACAGGAAAGGTGCCTGAACTGACCAGATTTTTGTGCGATATGATCCTGCATCATCTGTGGAAGGTGGACGCTTTTTCCGGTATGGATCTGGAATCGTTTTATGTGAGGTTTCTGGAAGCGGATATTTTGCAGGGGGCATTTGGGCCGGAAGTGCCGGTGGAGGATTTTACGGCCGGGGAGATTCGTCTGATCGCCTATTATTATTTGCGGTTGTGCCGTACCGGAAATCAGGAGCGGTGTTTTTGCGACAGTGTGCGCAGCCTGTATCGGAATGCCTGGGTCAACGTAAGGGAAGAGGGCAGCGTGGTGCTGATTGTGAATCAGGCTTCTACTCCGGCAGACGAAAGGCGGGTTGCGGCCCTGCAGAATATCTTTCTGCAGGCGGGAAGAGTCTGCCGTGTGTTCTGGGATATTCCGCCGGGGATTGTGGAGTGTGAGGAAACACCGATCGGTCATTTCGTATTGTTTTAAAGGAGGAGTCGCTGGGGTGTCATACGGGTACAGGCTGTTTAAATACGGCAGAGATCAGGAGAAGCGCCGTTATACATGGAACGAGCTGAGAGATATGGGCACTTTTATGCTCCGTGATATCTGCTGCGAGGAAAAGATCATGACAAAGTCCGCAGGGATCGATCCGAAGAGGCTGAATCGGGACGAGCTGCTGGCTCTGCTGTTCCGATACAGAGGAAGAGAGGAAGAGGTGCTGGCGGACGAATTTTCGGAGGAAGCGGCGGAAATTCTGAGGAGCCTGTCGGCGATGACAATGATGGCGGCGGAAAAGCTGGAGGTGCCCCATAAGATTCAGATGAAAAAGGGGATTCCTCTTTCTGAGGCGGAGGATGTGATGATCAGACATGGCTTTGCCGGTTCTTATTTCGTGGGGACGCTTTCCGATGCCCAGGGAAATGTACTGGCGGTTTTTGAAGTCAGGGGAGAACGCATGTCTCTTTCTCCGAAACGTATATCTGAGAGTCTGCCGACAGGCATTTGTCAGGATCTTACCTGTTTACTGTTTGATGAGGCTTCCAGCAGGAAAGTGATCCGGGCGTATAACAGCCAAAAGTGCGATCCGGTGAAAGAGCGGGGATTGGTTGCCGCAATGACCAGACTGCCGATTCTCTCTGTTTCGGAAGTGGAGGATACAAAGGATGCGCTGGTCATCGATTTCGGTGCAGGGCATACAGCCCTTTCCGCGGCCGATACCGAAAAAGATACGATTCTGGAAGTACGCTTTCAGGAAGGAAAACGTCTGTGTCCCAGCGTTGCGGCGGTCAGACGCTGTACGGAGGGCGGGGCGGAATTTTGTTTTGGTTATGAGGCGATGCGCCTGCTGAGGCGGGACGGGTATGGGCGTAGCATGACCTTTTTTCATAATCTGAAGTTGTTTTTATTTGAGGAGCGCAGGCTGGATGTATGTGACGGTGACGGAAATGCTGCGGTGGTTTCTTCCGACCAGCTTTTGCAGGCTTTTTTGGAATCTCTGATTTCACTGGCCAGGGGAGAGCACGGGAGGAATTATACAAAGCTTTGTTTTCTGCTGCCGGAGAAAAGAAGCAATCTGGCATTGTCGCGGCTGCGGAGTCTGCTGCCTGGGTATCAGGTGGAGGGAGTTTATTCGGAATCGGTGAACTGTGTGTACCGGGAAATGCTTCGGCAGGAGGCATATCAGGGAGAGGATGCGGTGACAGATCTGGTATTTCACTGTGGAGCAGGCTCTGCCTCCCTGGTGGCCTGTGAACATGAGGCGGAAAATACCGGTGTGGCATATCAGGTATGGCTAAAGGAACGCTATCTGAACGGGGAGCAGGGATTTGGCGGCAATCGGCTGACCTGTCTGATTTTTATGTATCTGAAGATCCGCATTATGCTTGCTGTTACCGGAAGCGGTGAAGCGGTCCTGGATGAGAAATTTCAGGATGCCTATTCCAGTGTGGATCAATATGGCGGGACCAAAGAGGTATATCAATCATTTCTGCAGCTATATGAGCAGGCGGAAGAAACGGTTCCCACCCGGTTTGATTCCGGGGAAAAGGGTGGGATTTACAGACGGCAGAATTTTTACCGGCTCTGGTTTCTGGCGGAAGGTTTAAAGCTGGCCTTTTTTTCCGGGGAACCTGTGAGTACCATTGATCTGCCTGATCGGTTTCCTGAGCTATGTGCGGTTTTTGCCAGAGGCATACAGGGGGATGAGGAATACCGGGTGAAACTTTCCATACAGAAAGAAGAGCTGGAGCTTGTGATGGCGCCGGAAATCTATCGGATCGTCAAACGCTTTGTAGAACCTCTGTGTAATGAATATGGAATTTTAATGGGTTACAGAATCAAATTTACCGGAATGAGCTGTCAGATTCCTGTATTTCGTGATGCGCTGCGGGAGTTTACAGTGGGACGCAGGGCCAGGCTGAAAAGAGGAGAGGCAGAAGGACTCAAGCTCAGAGCGCTGGAGGGTGTGATCCTGCGTGGGCAGATGGAGAAAAACGGCCGTATCATTCCGGAAATTACAGAAGAAGAGGCAGAGATTTCCTATAGGGTGACGGCAGAAGCCTATGACGGCACGGTACAGACGATCGCGGCACAGGACTGGACGGACCGGGAAGTTTTCGGCTACATCAGACGCCATGCGGCAACCCGCCAGGTGGAATTTACGATATGGGACAGTCTGGGAAATGAAGCAGGCAGACGCGTAGTCACTTTGGATATCGGCGGGTTTACACAGACGGCATATGATACGTTGTTTAGCGGTCTGCCTGTTTTCCGACAGGTACAGGGGGATTTTGACGCCATCGGAGAGGCCGAGATCCGTCTGTTTGTATATCGGGAGGAAAACTGGGATTTCTGTGTACTGCCGGCAGCCAGGAAGCAGGGAATTTTGTGCATAGGCCAGGTAAATCGTTTTCTGTTTGATGAGGACTGTGTGGATTATTTCAGCGGAAGGCTTTAGAAGGATACAGGAGGATGTCATGGAGGTAAAGCAGGTTTTCCCCTTATTTGAAGAAGGACGTATCCTGAAACGGGATGCACTGGACTGTATCCGGGATTATGCGCCTGACTTCTGTTCTCTTTTGTTTCAGGACTACGGAAGCGGAGTGGTGGCCGGATTTCAGATCGGGGGAGTGGGGACAGAGATTACAGTGAGTCCCGGTATCCTGAAACACGGCCTGGAATTTTTCTGTATGAAAGAAGCGGTCACACTGCAATACAATCTGTTCGGACAGACTGTTATGGTGATTTTAAAAAAGCGGGGCGGTATGTCCACAGCGGATTTCAGGACCGATTACTATGAACTGTCGCTGGAACCTGTCAGGGCGCTGCAGGCAGAGGAGTATGAGCTGGGAAGATTTTTGCTGGAACAGGGGGCCAGGCTCAGGACCTATGAAGATTATAAGGATTTTCATGATCTGGTGACCGGTTTTAATACATTGAATCCGATCCACATCCGTTTTGCCTGTGAGGGAGGAAGTACGCTGGCGCCTTTTATTCTGCGGCTGTATGGAAAAGGGGTGCTGCATTCTGCCAAAGCGCAGCCGCTGGATTTGTCGTTCGGAGTTGCCTGCCTGAACAGCCGGGTGGTATCGGCGGAGTTGATCCGGCAATATCTGTCGGTGCAGGAACCGGGCAGGGACGAGGGACAAAGCAATCTGCATCTGTACCAGAGACTTGACAGACTGTATACCAGGCTGGTATCGGGCGGAGAGGCCCGGCACAGGTCCGGCGGAATCAGCGGCAGGGGAAAGACATTGATAGATTGAAGGATGATAGAATCGAAAGGGTTGAAATATGGGAAAAACATTTGTTGTAAACGGAGCTACATTGAAATGCGCATTGGGAGCGGCACCTTCCACTCTGACTGTGCTGCCGGTGAACCGGGTGGAGGTGAACGGCAAAGCAAAAGCCAATATCGGAGACTGTAAACCGATGCTGAATATCAAGCCCTTCGGCACCTGTGCCAAGATGGCGCCGCCGGTTCCCTGCACACCGATGATTGCAGGCACCTGGCTGAAAGGAAAGACCAATGTGACAGTAGGCGGGCTGCCGGCGCTGATGAGTGATTCTATGGCGATCTGTTCCTGCGGGGGCGGTATTATAAAAATACAGAAGGACGGACAGTAGGCGGCGGGAAGCGGCGCAGGCAGGAGGAACATCAGGGATGGAATATGGAGATGAGGAATTTATTGCCTGGATGGCTGATCTGATTGGGCAGCAGGAAGAGGAACATCAGGAAGAAAAGGAGGAGGAAGATGATCATTGACGTGACCGGGCTGAGTGTCAGTCCCTTTGCTGTGGAAGGCATCGTGGAGATGAAGGTGGAGCAATCCCTGAATCGTCATGCGGCGCTGTATGTAAAAGGCATCATACCCAAAGAAACGGGAGACTTTGGAGTAAAGGATACAGATGATTCCACTGTAGTAACGGTGTCCGGCTCTGACGAGGTGATTTTCAAAGGGCTGGTACAGGATATCAGGGCTTCGTTTGAAGGACAGGTCTATTACCTGGAGGTATGGGCAGTCTCGTTCAGCATCCAGGCGGATACGGATGTACTGTCCCGTTCCTTTCAGGATGCCGGTATGAACTATCAGCAGATTGCTGAACAGATGGCGGGAGAGAACGCACTGTCTGTCAGTGTGGAAACTTCTCCTTTGTCGGTGAATCATCTGCTGCTGCAGTATCAGGAAACCAACTGGGAGTTTTTAAAGCGGATCGCTTCTCATAATGGCTCGGTGCTTCTGCCATCAGTGAAAGAACCATCCTTTTATTTTGGGATACCAAAAGGAAATCAAAGGGGAAGCCTTCTTTCCTATCGGTTTTCTGTAGGTAAAAATATAAGGCGTTATCGTAAGTTTTCCGGAGCCGGAGTGGAGATTTCGGCAGAGGACGCTATGGAATATATCGTGACAGCGGACGATTTTGTGCTTTCCATCGGGGATACCGTGGAGTATGACGGCAATACCTTATTTGTCAGAGAGACGCAGATCCATCTGGCAGATGCAGTACTGACCTGCCGGTATGTGCTTTGTCCGGAAAACGGGCTGAAGGTTCCTGTGACTTACAACCAGCATATTACCGGTCTGACACTGGCAGGACAGGTGCTGGAAGTAAACGGGGATACAGTCAAGGTGTTGCTCTGTGTGGATGAGAGTCAGGACACGGCAACGGCGTATGCTTTCCCTTACATCACACCATACAGTGCGGAAAATCATACCGGACTCTATCTGATGCCGGAGCTGGGGGATGTGGTGCATATCCAGTTTCCCACAGAGGATGAAAGTCTGGCTGTGGCACAGGCTTCTTACCGGCAGGGCGGCAGTGACCGGTCCGTGAATCCGGACATCAAATATCTGCGTACGCCCCATGATAAGGAAATCAAAATCAGTGACAAGGAAATATTGATTACGGCCAAGACAGGAGGGCTTTTTGTCAGACTCAATGAGGAGAGCGGGATCGAGATTTTTTCTCAGCACGGTATCATGGTCAATACGATGTCCAGCATCGATATGATTGCTGCAGGCCATATCTCTCTGGCGGCCGGGGACAGCGTGATCCTCAGTGCAGGCAATGGATGCAGTATCAATGCGGGTAAGGGAATTGACGGACGGGCAGGCAAGGAAATTGATCTGGTAGCCGGTGCGGAAGTATCGGTAAAGAGCGGTAAGGAAATGACCTTTACGGCGATGGAGAAGCTGGGGATGGAAACCCAGAAGGAGTTTGTGGTCAATTCAGAGAAGGATATGACCATTGCGAGTCAGAAGAACATGTCGCTTTCAGCCAAAGGGGAAATGTCTCAGGAGTCCGATAAAAAGTTGAAAGTCAGCGCCAAGTCAGAAGTGGGGATTTCCTGTAAATCCAGTTCTATCAAACTGGACGGCGCCATGAATCTGAAAGCGTCAAAGATCAAGGAAAACTAATGTGCCAGCCCTGTATGGACCGGAGGATAAAAAACATATATGAGCGAAGCATTCAGGAAGGAATATCAGGAAGTCAGAAACGAATCTCTGCTGGCAGTCAATGCGTATTATTTTTCCCATAGAGAAGAGTTGGCCGCTTCTTTCAGAAAAGGTCTGGAGGAAGCCTGCAGGCAGGTCAGACAGATGCAGGCAAAGGGATATCCGGATGTGGAATATATGGAAGTGACCATGCTGCGCACCAGGCTGCTGCAGCATGACTATCGGATCCCCATTCTGGTATACGGAACGGAGTGGTACGCAGACCCGTTGCAGAGACAGGCGGGAGAAGTGGACGGCAGCGGGATTTTCTCTTTTTATGAATCCATGATACAGAAAGCAGCCGGGCTGGTCAAAAAGTACCGGATGCAATTGCCGGAGCATATGCTGGAAGGCTGCATGTGTCAGGCAGCGGAGTTTTACTGGAATTATGCACAGATGGCATGTCAGAGAGCTGTCATGGGATTTACACCGGAGGGCATAAACATGACGGATCAGTTTCGGATCCGGGTCTGCGAATATATGGGATACGGAATGGTGTGCCGGCGTTATACGCCGGTAATGGAGCCGGAAAAGATGAAAAAATGGTTTGACCAAAAGGAAGAGGAGGTCTATCGGTTCCGCGATTACAGGGGCTGTGATTTTACAGGCTGGGACTTTGGCGGGCTGGATCTGACGGGCTGTGATTTCAGCGGCTGTATTATGGATGGATGCAATTTTGAAGGGGCAGATCTGACAGGTGCCTGGTTTCATGGCTGCAGTATGAAAAGAGCCTGTCTGCGGGATGCCTGGATGCCGGGAGCCAGCTTTGACGGGGCCAATCTGGAGGGGGCTGTTCTTGAAGGCGCTTACAGCGACTGTCGGATCAGTTATGATCTGTGGCTGCGCCCGGACAATGAATGGGCCAGCTTTACAGGCTGCTGTCTGAGAGGTACGGACTTTACCTGCAGTGACATTGAATGTGCGGATTTTACAGGTGCAGATATGGAAGGCGCTGTATTTCAGGAAGATCACAGAGAGTATTATGAGATGGAACCGGGACAGAAAGAGCAGGTGCAGTTTATAGAGTCCTGACAAAGACCAAAAGGAAAGGGAGCGGGGTTATGGAGTATTTTTTACTAAAACCGTTTGAAGGCGGGAGCAGGTTTAAGATTTTGAATCAGGATCGGGATATTCTGCTCTGCGGCATCACCCAAAAAGGAGAGGCGCCGGATTTTACGCTGCATCCCTGTCCGCTGATCAGTGACCGGTTTAAAGAGCTGCTGGAACAGTATCTGCCTGAGATGGAGTTTACGCCCTGTGTGCTGGAAGGATGTGAGAAACCGGATTTCTGGGGATTTCATCCTGCTACGCAGGCAGTGGATCAGGCGGGATTCAGGCCCGACGGCTCGGTGAAAGCAGTCCGGCCTATGAGACTTCTGCCGATCTTTCTGGTGCCCCACTACAAAAAAGTATCTTATGTGGTCAGTCTGGCGCTGGCGGAAAGCCTGCTGCGGCGGGGCTATGTGAATCTGGGGCTGGAGCGGATCGAAACACTTCATCAGGAGGAGGAAGGGTATGAGCAAAGCAATGGTTGGCGCGAAGGCTGTCAAGGGGCCGCGGATCAAACCAATAGACTGTAAGAAGAAGGGAGCCTGTCCGTGCAATGCATTTCTGCGCTGCAGCGGACGGCGTCCTTATGGAAACGAGGTATGGGGCAACAAAGAGAGAGCAGCGCAGGCCATGCAGGGGATTGCCTATGGAGGCCATGAAGAGGTGGATAGGGATGCGGTGCTGGCGCTGCTTCAGAAAATCCGGGAAGAGGGAAAAAAGAAACCAAGGAATCCTTTTTACAGAAATCTGAAAGGGCTGATTGACAAAGGAAAAGGACGTGTACTGGTCATGCCTGCAATAACGGAAATTGATATTGACGAAGAGATGAATCGCCTGAAGTCGGGAATCCATAACGCCGCGGACTTTACATATTTTCAGATATCTATGGCTATACGGGCCAATCTGGTCAGGAACGAGGGTGATTTGCAATCGGATATTTATGTTTCAGGATACAGGGGAAAGAATAAAACGCAGGCTGAAAAGATGATTCCCTATTCCGGCGGCTATACACCGGAGCAATGGTCACTGGATCATGTACAGGTCCAGGCAAAAGGTGGCTGCAACCGGTTCTGCAATGGGGCGCTTCTCCGGCTGCGGGATAATTGCGGCGTCAAAAATGACAGGGGACCGGGATGTCCCTGCGTGGATGTCAGGAAAAAGGGAGCAGCCAAAGACGAAGGGCAGAACGATTTTAAATTTAAAATGACCACCCAAATAAAGAGATATTCACTTTATGAATGTACTACATTCTGTATCAACAAAAGAAACAAGGCAGAGAATATGCCGACTGATACGCCGGGATCTATCAAGACATATAAGGAAGTCTGCTGTGCAGACGATCCCCGGAAGCCCAGAAAAAAGGCGGTTTTAAAACGGGAAGTGGAAAAAATATGCAAATAGTGTGAACTGGCAGGGAGGAAAAGCGTGGACGGCTTTGACGACAGAGAGAAAAACGAATTGGCAATAGACGGGGCTGCACTGTGGGAGGGCTGTATACTGGCTTCCTGTGTGCACGGGGTGATGCTGCCGGAGTATCCGTTTATATTGCCGGAGCATGTATGGTCCGGCGGCATCTATGTAACCAGGAATGAGAAAGGGGGCAAGGCGGCGCTTTATTTCTCCGAAAACAGGGAAGTGGTATTGGGCATGTTTCAGGATTTCAGAAGCGAGCGCACGGAGCTGGTTCTTTCAGAGCAGTATGCCATGTCCCATTATCAGGATGCGCCGGAAGAGATCCGGAGTATGGCAGAGGCGATGACCTTTCTTTTTGAGGCCAGGGACGGAGAAAAACGGCTGCCGTTTGTGACGGCCGGAATCTGGGGAGAGGACGGGAAGATCTTTTGCAGGGATACGCAGGAGGACTGGCTGCTGCATGGCGGGCATGTGCTGGAAACGCAGATGCTGCCGTTTGAGGAGGCTATGGAAAGATACCGTGTGCACTGTTCTATGGATGAGCGCAGGGTGGAAATTGCGGAACGCATTTACCGGGAACGGATACAGTCCCCGTCCGGTCAGGCGGTTTTGACAGAGGAAGAGATCGACGCTCTGGCAGTCACAGGGCCCTACAATATGGAGGCCTGTGAGGAGGTATTTGGAAAGTTCGGCGTGCTGTTTGCAGAAGAGGAATAGTCAAAACCGTGTTTTCTTCATAGGATGGAAATAAGGAAAACAGAATGGGTGATTTCCATGACATGTGAAGAAAAGGTGCAATCAAGTGAGTACAGGGAGATTTTGCGGGATTATACACTGACAGAAACAGCGGTATCGGAGGGGCTGTATGACTATTGCAGGGTGGAGGTGGATTCCAATCTGTATATTGTTTATTACAGGCCGGTTATAGGGATGCCAAATGACATCAGTATTTTCCCCTATTATGAGATACCCAAATGCTATGGGCTGATGCAGCAGGAGGAACTGGGGGAAAGTCAGATTTTTGATTCGCTGGCGCTGTCTGCATCGGGCATCCTGCAGACACAGAGAGAGCCGCTGGAACTGACCGGCCGGGGGGTGATCCTGGGATTTATCGATACCGGGATCCGCTATACACAGGATGTGTTCCGGGACGGCAGCGGCGCCAGCAGGGTGCTGACGATCTGGGATCAGACGATCGATGACGGTCCGGCGCCGGAAGGGTTTCTGTACGGAACCGAATATGGAAGCGAGCAGATCAATGAAGCCCTGCAGTCGGAATCACCCAGGGAAATCGTTCCGAGCTGGGACACCGACGGACATGGAACGGCTATGGCCAGTGTGGCGGCGGGCAGCATTCTGGAGGGCGGACGACGTTTTGTGGGGGCTGCGCCGGATGCGGATATCGTAGTGGTAAAGCTGCGGGAAGCAAAGCAATATTTAAGGGAATACTATATCCTGCCGGAAGGAGTGCCTGCATATTCGGAAGCGGATATCCTGATGGCAGTGAAATATCTGGAAGGCTTTGCGGTGGCTCTGCAACGTCCGGTCATCATCTGTCTGGGAATCGGGACCAACTATGGCAGCCATACCGGTTCTTCGATTCTGGACCGGTATCTGAATATCGTATCCCAGAGAAGGAGCAGAGCGATCGTTGTTTGCGGAGGCAATGAGGGCGCTGCAGGACACCATGTGCAGGGGCTTACCAGCATGGAGCCGCAGAGTGTGGAAATGCGGGTGGGAGAAGATGAAAACGGATTTTTGATGGAGGTTTGGGCAGAAGGGCCGAACCGGTACCGGATGACGCTGCGTACCCCCGGCGGAGAGACCATCAACCGGATCACAGGAAGCGATCGGAGGACAGAGGTATACAGTTTTGTGTTTGACCGGACGCTGGTTACCATTGACAGCTTTCTGCTGGAAGAGGCCACAGGCAGAAGCCTATTGATCTTCCGGTTTGTGGAACCCACACAGGGTGTATGGACGTTTACCATCGAAGCGGATGTGGCCATTGCCGGAGGCAACTTTAATATCTGGCTTCCCATTGAGGATTTTCTGCAGGATGATACCCATTTTCTGCGTTCCGACCCGGAGATTACGTTGACGGCACCTTCAATGGCGGAGGGTGTGATCACAGTAACTGCCTACAATGACAGGGACGGAGGATTTTATGAAAGATCCGGCCGGGGCTTCACGGCAGACCGGCGGGTAAAGCCGGAGTTTGCTGCTCCAGGAGTGGAAATTTCCACTTCTCTGGGAAAACGGACGGGAAGCAGCATGGCGGCAGCGATCACCGCAGGCGCCGCGGCGCAGATGATGCAGTGGGCTGTGGTGGAGCGGAACTATCCTCTGGCTTCCGGCCGGGAGCTGAAATATTATCTGGCTCTGGGCGCAGAGCGGGAGAGCGGCGTACAGTATCCCAACAGGGAATGGGGATTGGGCAAAATCAATGTACAGCGTACCTTTCAGGAGCTGGCAGGTTTGTTTTGACAGGAGCCGGTAATATGATATGGCTGTTTAATCTGTGGATACACAGTTAAGCAGCCATATATTTTTGCGGCAGTCAGGACAGACTTTCGGACCGGGAATCATTGGAAACATTCATTTAAATATGAAACCGGAGCAATAAAAGCATTGAATAATGGATTTGTGTACAGTACTATAATAAAGAATGTTAAACATGTCCAATCGGGTAAAATCAATGTACAGCGTACTTTTCAGAGAGGGCAGGAGTAAAGGAGGTTATATGGGCTACATGGGGTTGGCGGCAGGGATATTCCTGCTGGAACTGATCGTGAAAAACCGGATTGAAAAACGGAAAGAAGAGGGAAAGGAAGAAACTGTATGCGGCGGCGCATTGTTGATTCGGAAATACCATAATAAAGGGGCATTTCTGAATGCAGGAGAAACGAAAAGAGGCTGGGTGGCATTTCTTTCCGGGGCATTGACTGCCGGTATCCTGCTGGTGTTTATGGCAGCATCCCGGCAAAAGGGCAGCCGGATTTTCCGGACAGGGCTTGCCCTTTTGCTGGGCGGCGCCTGCAGCAATACGTATGACAGGCTGAAACGTGGGTATGTGGTGGACTATTTCAGCTTTGGCGTCAGATGGAAATGGCTGCGCAGGATCGTGTTCAATGTGTCGGACTTTTGTATTCTGGCGGGAGCGCTGCTGGCAGCATGCAGTCAGGAGGAGATAAGATGAGAAAAAATTTGATTTTTGATGTGGACGGGACTCTGTGGGATTCCACGCCGGTCGTGGCAGAAGGATGGAACAGGGCCATAGCGGAGGTGGAAGGCTGTCATGCGGTGATTACGCCCCAGGTGCTGCGGCGGGAGTTCGGACAGCCTATGGATGTGATTGCGGACCATTTGTTCAAAGAAGTGACCGATCCGGAGAAACGGCAGGTATTGATGGAGAAATGCTGCCTGTATGAACAGCAGCTTTTGGAAGAGAACAGAGAGGATCTTTCCTATCCTGGGATGCGTACCTGTATGGAGGAATTGGGAAAGACTTACAGCCTTTATATTGTCAGCAATTGTCAGTGTGGTTATATCGAGCTGGTTATGGAGAAAAATCAGATCGGGCATTTGATTCAGGATTTTGAATGCTTTGGAAATACCGGAACGTGCAAAGGGGAAACCATCCGCATTCTGATGGAACGAAATCACATTGCTGCCGGTGATGCAGTATACATCGGCGATACCCAGGGGGATTATGAGGCCGCGGACATGGCGGGCATTCCTTTTATTTTTGCGCAGTACGGTTTTGGAAAAGTGGAAAAGGAAGCAGAGACAGCAGCATCCATAAGGGAATTTGCCGACCTGAAAGAAGCCTTAAACAGACTGGAAACGGAGAATCTATAACAATGGGCACAGGCCGCCGCGTGTTCCGCGGGAAATTGTATGTGTGAACCCGGACACCGGCGATACGGCATAGGCTGCCGCATTCCTCCCGGAACCTGCACCATTATGATTATAGTACGATTTCAGCTCTGACGCAACCGGAAGCCGCCATTATGCGCCGCCGGGGCCGTCTTTTTCCGGCCTTTGATCCGGATGGCTGTATCTGGAGCTGTCTTTTGTAACGTCCGTCTGACTTTGATCCGTGGGATAATGACTGGTCGGATAATTGTCAGTGGGATAATTGTTTCTGGCATTTTGATTTGCCGGGCGCTGACCGCCGGGCGTAGTGGTAATTTCCTGATGGTTCATACACATCCCTCGCTTTCTCAGACAGGATGTGCATAAATCCGGAGAACTATACATGGGAAAGCGGTCAGTTTGCGGTAATGACAGTTCCGGTTTTGCCTTTCACAGCTTTCAGCGCATGGGCAATGGAGGTGATGATTACCCTGCCGTCCGGTACAGCTTCCAGATAGGAGATGGCGGCCTCGATTTTGGGAAGCATATCGCCTTCGCCGAACTGATCGTTCTTTTTATAGGTGTTTGCCTGTTCTATCGTCATGGAGGCGATGGGTGTCTGCTGCCGGGTTCCGAAGTTTTCATATACCTGTTCCACACCGGTCAGGATGATCAGCAGATCTGCCTGCAGGTCGGTAGCCAGTTTGCCTGCCAGAGAATCCTTTTCGATTACGGCAGAGGCCCCTTTCAGCACATGCTGCTGTTCTATTACCGGAATGCCGCCGCCGCCGCAGGCGATCACAGTCTGTCCTGCGTCGGCAAGAGTACGGATGGTATCGATTTCCACGATGTCGAGAGGCTTCGGTGCAGCCACGATGCGGCGGTAGCCTTTGCCTGTTATTTCCGTCACATAATTGCCTTTCTGTATTTCTGCATTGGCTTCTTCTTTTGTCATATATCTGCCGATGATCTTATTCGGTTCATAAAATGCCTCGTCATAGGGATCCACTGTCACCATAGTCAGTATGGTGCTGACCGGAGTGGAAATGCCTCTGCTTAAAAATTCCGAACGCAGAGAATTTTGAATGTCATATCCTACATAGCCCTGGCTCATGGCGGAGCAGACACACATGGGAACCGGGGTATAGTCAGGATTGACCCGGCGCAGCTCTGTCATGGCTTTGTGAATCATGCTGACCTGCGGGCCGTTGCTGTGGGTAATGGTAAGCTGATAGTCAGCCTGTGCCAGATCGGCCAGCGCCCTGGCTGTTTTTTTCACTGCGTCCCATTGTTCTGTTGTGGTGTAGCCCAGAGCTTCATGGCCCAGGGAAACAACCGCTTTTCTTTTCTTCATAATCCAGCCCTCTTTGTGTATGGAGATTGTATGTTACGCACAGTATATCAAAAATCCTGGGGTTTGTACACCGGGAATGGAAAAAGTTGTTGACAAGACCGTAACACTGGTATATGATTTGTTTCATACAAAACCTATTAAATAAGTATGAAATTGATATTGTTTGCAGAATGGGGATAAATATGGTATGATTGACAGGTTAAATACAGACATGTATACAAGTATGGAGTGATAAAATGGAAGCGATAATCCAAATCAGGGATGTGACAAAGACATTTATCGGAAGGGACAATCAGGTGGAGGCTCTGAAAGGCATCAATCTGGACATTGAGCGGGGGAATATCTGCGGCATCATTGGTATGAGCGGCGCAGGGAAGAGTACCCTTGTCAGATGTCTGAATTTTCTGGAAAAGCCCACCAGCGGTACCGTACTGATAGAAGGACAGGATCTGCAGACAATGAATGATGCACAGCTTCGGAAGGCACGCACGGAAATCGCCATGATCTTCCAGCATTTCAATCTCCTGATGCAGAGGAATGTGCAGGATAATATCTGTTTTCCGTTGGAAATCGTCGGGATGAAGCGCAGGGAGGCCAGGAAGCGGGCTGCAGAGCTGTTGAAAATCGTAGGGCTTTCCGAAAAGGCCAGGGCATACCCGGCCCAGTTATCCGGTGGACAGAAGCAGCGGGTGGCCATAGCCAGAGCGCTTGCCAACAATCCCAAGATTCTGCTATGCGATGAGGCCACCAGTGCGCTGGATCCCACAACCACCAAATCCATTCTGGCGTTGCTGAAAGAAATCAATGCCCGGTACGGCATTACCATTGTGATTATTACCCATGAAATGTCGGTGGTGCAGGAAATCTGCAATCAGGTAGCCATTATTGATGAAGGAAACCTGGTGGAATCGGGCAGTGTGGAGGAGGTATTTTCCAGACCCAGGACCAGGGCGGCACAGAAGCTGGTATTCCAGGGAGAACGCAGTACGATGGAGATGCGGGGAAAACGATGTATCCGCATTGTATTTTCGGAAAATTCTTCTTTTGAGCCGGTGATCGGGAATATGGTGCTGGCATGCAAGACGCCGGTGAACATTCTGCTGGCCGATACCAAAGACATCGGAGGCATTGCCCACGGACAGATGGTGCTGCAGCTTCCGGAGGATAAGGTGACAGCAGAAAAGATGATTCATTATCTGAAGGACAGAAATCTTACGGTAGAGGAGCTGACAGATTATGTGGAATAGTGAAACGATTCTGATGTTGATGGAAAATACGGGTATTACATTATATATGACATTGACCTCCACGATTATGGCCTATATCATAGGGCTTCCGATGGGCATTGCGCTGGTGGTCACAGACAAGGACGGGCTGCGTCCCAACAGTATCATATATAAACTGCTGGATGTGGTGGTCAATATAGTCCGGAGTGTGCCGTTTCTGATCCTGCTGATTCTGATCATACCGCTGACCCGGCTGATTGCAGGAAAGAGCTATGGCGCCACGGCTACTATCGTACCGCTGACCTTTGCGGCGGCGCCCTTTATCGCCCGTTTGGTGGAGTCCTCTCTGCTGGAAGTGGACAAGGGTGTGATCGAAGCGGCACAGAGTATGGGAGCCAGTCTGTGGACGATTATCTGCAAGGTACTTCTGGCAGAGGCCAGGACATCTCTGATCGTGGGCGCTACGATAGCGCTGGGTACGATACTGGGTTATTCCGCTATGGCCGGTGTGGTAGGCGGCGGCGGACTGGGGGATATTGCCATTCGTTATGGATACTACAGATATGAGTCTGATATTATGTGGATAACGGTGATCCTGCTTGTTCTGTTGGTACAGATACTGCAGGTGATCGGCACCAGGCTGTCCAAAAAGCTGGACAAACGGAGCCGGTAAAGAAAGACCGGAGCTTGGATTTGCATTCCCGTCAGGGATACAGATAAAAAGAAAGAAGAGGAGGAATTATTATGAAAAAGAGAGTGTTATCGGTTATCACAGCGGCATTGCTGGCAGCAGGGCTTTTGTCTGCATGCGGCCAGTCAGAGGAAGCATCAGGCGGCACCATCAAGGTGGCGGCTACCAGTGTACCTCATGCGGAAATCCTGGAGGCAGCCAAACCGATTCTGGCAGAGCAGGGATGGACGCTGGAAGTGACGGTATTCCAGGACTATGTACAGCCCAATGAGGTGGTGGAAGCAGGCGATTTTGATGCCAATTATTTCCAGCACACACCTTATCTGGACAGTTTTAATGAAGAAAAGGGCACCCATCTGGTCAATGTGGGAGAAATCCACTATGAGCCGCTTGGAATCTATCCCGGCACAGTTTCCAGCCTGGATGCCATTGAGGACGGGGCAGAGGTGGCCATCCCCAATGATACCACCAATGAGGCACGGGCGCTGCTGCTTCTCCAGGACAATGGTCTGATTACCTTAAAAGACGGAGTGGGCATTGAAGCAACGGTCAATGACATCGCAGAAAATCCTCACAACCTGAAATTCAATGAGCTGGAGGCAGCCCAGGTATCCAGAGTGCTTCCGGAGGTGGCCTTTGTGGTACTGAACGGCAACTATGCACTGGAGGCCGGCTTAAATGCCAAAGACGATGCCCTTGCCATTGAGACTTCCGATTCTGAAGCAGCGAAAACTTATGTAAATGTGATCGTGGTAAAAGAAGGCAATGAAAACAATGAAGGCGTAAAGGTTCTGGTGGATGTACTGAAATCCGATGAGATCAAAGAGTTTATCAATGATAAATACCAGGGCAGTGTGGTTCCTTTTGAGGGATAACTGCTGATAACAGATGAATATGGAATATATGCCCTTCCCGTGGCCCATCCTGAAAGAATGGCGGTATGGGGAGGGTATATTTTTGCCTGACTGTATTCTCGTATAGCTATATAAATGACAATACTGATGGGATTGTACCATTTTTATATATTTTCTAAAAAGTTACTGAAAGTTATGTAGTAGAAGTACGATTATGATAATAAGTTTTGCCTGTTCTATTTGGCTTTGATTTTTTATTGAGTTATCTCATATTTCAAAAATCTTTGTCAGGACAGAAACCATCCCGTTCGGAATATTGCAATCTGGCTCAGACTTTTCCGGATTTCTGTCTCTTGCGTCTACAATTTATAAACCCACAGGTTTGTCCGGCAGAAAATGCTCCCTCCTATTGAAAAATTCATACTACTATAGTATGATTTGGGGGAGAGAACGAAACGTATGGAGGGAAGTTATGAGGATCTCAACAAAGGGACGTTATGCAGTACGGGTTATGCTGGATCTTGCGGCAAACAATACAGGGGAATATATTAAAGTGAAGGAGATCGCAGGCAGGCAGGAAATTTCGGAAAAATATCTGGAACAGATCATCTCCATACTGAATAAAGCGGGTTATGTGAAAAGCGTAAGAGGCGCCCAGGGGGGATACCGGATTGCCAGAGATCCGGCCAGTTATACAGTGGGGATGATTCTGCGTCTGACAGAAGGCAGTCTGAATCCGGTTTCCTGTCTGGATGACGACGTGAACGAATGCGAACGCTGTGATACATGTGAAACACTGGAAGTCTGGAAGGAGCTGGCCCGGGCCATCAATCATGTGGTGGACAATGTGACGATCGCTGATCTGCTGGAACGGCAGCAGGAGAGAATTGCAGGCTCTTATACGATATAAAATAAAGGAAACGGATAAAGAGGGCGAAGAAGCATGAAACTGAGAACGGTCGGGAAAAAGGAAAAGTCAGAATATACGATGTTCAGTAACCGGGCACTGGCGGCCCTTATTTTTCCGCTGGTGGTGGAGCAGGTTCTGGCGATTACCGTAGGCATGGTGGATACCATGATGATCTCCTATGCGGGAGAGGCAGCCATCTCCGGGGTGTCTCTTGTGGACATGATCAACACGGTCATCATCAATATTTTTGCGGCGGTGGCAGCAGGCGGCAGTGTGGTGATCTCACAGTATATCGGCAAAAAAAAGAAAGAGCAGGCATGCAGCGCGGCGGATCAGTTGATTATGATTACGGTATTGATTTCACTTGGCCTTACACTGCTGACGCTGTCTGGCAGAAGGCCGCTTCTGGCGGCGCTGTTTGGCTCCATTGAGGCGGATGTCATGGAGAATGCCCTGATCTATCTGGTGATTTCCGCTTATTCCTATCCGTTTCTGGCAGTGTTTAATTCCTGTGCGGCGGTTCTGCGTTCTATCGGCAATTCCAGGCTGCCTATGTATGTATCGGTGGGGATGAATGTGATGAATGCCATAGGCAATGCCATTTTGATATTTGGCTTTTCTATGGGAGTGGCAGGTGCGGCATGGTCCACCTTTGCTTCCCGTGCCACGGCGGCCGTGGTGATGTTTTTCATTTTGCTGAATCATAAATATGAAGCGCATCTGACGCCCAGACAGATTTTTACCTGGCAGGACAGCCTGATCCGGAAGATTCTGTATATTGCGGTGCCCAGCGGAGTGGAAAACGGGATATTCCAATTTGGCCGGGTGATTGTGGTCAGCATCATTGCCGTGTTCGGAACGGTGCAGATCGCGGCCAATGCAGTGGCCAATAATCTGGATGCAATGGGATGTATTGCAGGGCAGGCCATGAATCTGGCTATGATTACCGTAGTGGGGCAATGCATTGGCGCAGGTGACGAGAAGCAGGCCGCTTATTATATTAAAAAGCTGCTGAAGATCACCTACTTTTTTACCTGGGGCGTCAACAGTGTGATTTTAGCTGCGCTGCCCTGGATCCTGAAGATTTATACCCTGTCCGATGAGGCCAGATCACTGGCGTTTCTGCTGATTGTGATTCACAATGGGTTTGCCATGCTGTTATGGCCCACTTCCTTTACCCTGTCTCATGCGCTGCGCGCCACAGGAGATGTCAAATATACGATGGCAGTATCCGTATTTTCCATGTGCGCTTTCCGGATCTGTTTCAGCGGGATACTGGGAGTCTATTTGGGCCTGGGAGCCGTGGGGGTGTGGATTGCTATGGTGATGGACTGGGTATTCCGTGTGACGCTGTTCGTGACCCGCTTTGTCAAAGGAAAGTGGAAAGGCAAAAGCGTGGTATAGCCAATGTGCGCACATGTCAGCAGCCTGACGGCTGTGACATTATGTATCAGAATATGGCTTTTATGTCGGTCAGATGTCCGTTTTCACTGGAAAAACTCCAGACGGCATGCCCCGGCAGTCTGTGTTCCGTCAGATAATACCGCTGGTCGAAATAAGAGATATAGTAAGGCGTGCCGCCTCCGATAAAGGCGGAATACACATCTTCATAGTCCTGGGATGCCAGCGTATGCAGATCTTTCGTGCGGATGATGGTGGCGGCATCCTGACTGCCCTGCCCATCTGTTGATACAGTCATATAATAATAGCCGTCGATCCATGCAAGCTGAATCATACCGGCGATGGCGTCGGGTACGGGATAAGTTTCCCTGATTTGAAAGGAAGCAAGATCGGCCCGGATAATTGTGGAATTTCCCGATACAAAATAAATATCATCTTCCAGAATGGTAAAAGAACGGACATAGATACCATTCAGCTCAGGGATCCGGCGGATCTCGCTGATGTAGACCCGGCTGGAATCTTCTTCCCGTTTCAGTATGTACATTTCTCCGGTCATGGAGCTCCAGGCATAAAAGCTGTTCTCTTCTTCCCGATAGATCAGATAGTGGGGACGTATGCCGATATCAGGCAGCGTCTGGGTGTGGATGAACCGGTCCGCCTTTTTTTCAAAGACAAGGATCCGGTTTCTTTCGGTGTCGTCCGCCAGAAAGACGCTACCGTCGCTGGCCAGGGTATGCCCTTTGTCGATCTGGTCTGTCATAACATTCCATTCAGAAACAGGTTTATCGACAGAATCCGAGTAAAGTATTTGATTGTGGTAACAGTCTACGATAAAATAGGTTTCCTGGATTTTGCAGATCAGTGTGGGGACACTTAAATCAGAATAGGGGTTTGTTACTGGTTCTTCCCGGGCAAACAGGGCATCCTCCTGATAAAAAGCCGGTTCTGTTTCAGAAAGACGAAGGACCGGGGCAGCGGTGTGCGTTTTTACAAAGTACAGGAAGGCAGCCGGGAGCGGCAGTAAGAGCAGAGCCAACAGCAGAGCCTGTTTTCGATTGCGTATTGGTTTGTCATAGCGGGGTCTGTTTTTCATAGCCTTCCTCCGTTTTCCGATTGTATGGGAAGTATAGCATCTTGCCTGGCGGGATGCAAGAAAGGGAAGGGAATGTAAAAAGAAAATTAAGAATCAGAGGGCAGTCTCTGTCTTTTCTTTCGGGAGAAGTGTGCTATAATTGCCAGGGGAGGAGAGTATGAAAAAGAAAACGACGGCAGGAGGACTGTCTTTGGCCGGATTTTTTCTGTGTCCGGTCCTTACATTTATTTTAACAGAAAGTTATAACTATAACCCGTTTACGGATATGAAACCGGTGGTATGGCTTTTGAACGGTTCTGTTTACTGGCTTTTTGCAGCAGTGCTTGTAATGCTGACCGGAAGGCTCCGCATGGCGCTGCGGCTGCAGACTTTGTTTTCCATGGCGGCAGGCCTGGCGAACTACTATGTGTTGGAGTTCAGGTCGTCACCGATCCTGCCCTGGGATATCTTTTCTGCACGCACGGCGGCGTCGGTAGCGGATAATTTCAGTTATGCATTGCCCGGACGGGTGCGGTGGGTATTGTCTGGCTTTGCTTTACTGCTGGTTATCCAGCAGATTTTTCGCGGCAGAGTGACGGGGGGAAGGCAGCGTCTGGCGGGTATGACGGCAGCGGTTCTTTTGCTGTTTGGACTGGCGTTTTGTCTCCATCAGGATGAGGTGATTTCCGGGCTGCGTCTGTATGATAAAATGTTTACACCGGGTGTGGTACAGAAGAGAAATGGCAGTGCAGTGGCCTTTATGATGGAGATGAAATATCTGATGGTGGAGAAACCGTCCGGATATGATGCAAAAGCCTGCGAAGGACAGTTAAAGCAGTATGGAACGGAGCCGGGGAGCGGCGCGGCAGAGGAGGAAAAACCGCCCAATATCATAGTGATTATGGACGAGGCTTTTTCGGATCCGGCCTGTCTGGGAGCGTTTTCCTGTAATCAGGCATATATGCCGTATTTTCACAGTCTGCAGGGAGCGGAGCATACCATAACCGGCACACTGCATGTTTCGGTGCTGGGCGGCAATACTGCCAATACAGAGTTTGAATTTCTGACCGGAAATACGATGGCGTTTCTGCCGCAGGGAAGCATCCCTTATCAGCAGTACATTCGGGGAAGGGTTCCGTCTCTTGTATTGCTGCTGCAGGAAGCCGGATATCAGTGCATAGCCATGCATCCGTATCATGCAAAGGGATGGAACCGGAATCAGGTATATCCCTGGCTGGGATTTGATGAGGTGCGGTTTCTTGAGGACTATCAGGATCCGGAACTGGTCAGGAAATATGTCAGTGACAGTGCGGATTTTCAGCAGATTATTACGGAGTATGAGCAGCGTGACAAAAGCCGTCCCCTGTTTCTGTTCAATGTGACCATGCAGAACCACGGCGGCTATGGACAGGAATTTGTCAATTTTACACCGGGAATCCATGCGCAGGATATCCAGTCTGCCGCGCTGTCGGATTATCTGTCACTGTTGTCTTTGACGGATCAGGCGCTGTCTGATCTGATCGGTTATTTTGCCCGGGAAAAGGAAAGAACCATAGTGGTATTTTTCGGGGATCATCAGCCGGGTGACGCAGTCGCCGCGCCGATCTTTCGGGCAGGCGGCATCAATCCGGAAGCATTGACAAGGGAGCAGGAGGCGTCCCGGTATCAGGTGCCGTTTCTTCTGTGGGCCAATTTTGAGATTGAGGAAAAACAGGAGATAGAAACCAGTGCCAATTTCCTGGCTCTGGAGGTATTGCGGCAGGCTGATCTGCCGCTGAACGGTTATTATGGATATCTGGAAACACTGCAGCGTAAATATCCGGTGATCAGTGCAAAACAGGTGCAGACTGCCGCGGGAGAACGCCTTACCGATGAAGAAAGGGAAGCGTCGCAGGAACTGCTGACTTATCAGAAGCTGCAGTATTATCGTATGTTTGATGCGGAAGGGATTCATGAACAGATTTGTGAATAGAATTGCAGACAGATTTGCGGACAGTAACAAAGCTGTTGCCATAAAAAGAAAAAGGCCGCTGCTTTTGGCCTTTTGTATTCCGGCGGCGGTCATGCTGGCCGCACTTGTGTACAGGGGTGTGTATCCCTTTGGGGACCGCTGTTTTCTGCGGGTGGATTTATACAATCAGTATATGCCCTTTTTTACGGAATTTCACAGAAAGCTGCGGGAAGGGGAAAGTCTGTTTTTCTCCTGGCGTGCCGGACTGGGAGCCAATTTCCTGGCATTGTATGCTTATTACCTTGCCAGCCCGGTGAACTTTTTGCTTGTTTTTTGCCCGGAAGAATGGATCATGGAATTTATGACAGCGCTGATCGTCATAAAAATCAGTCTGTGCGGACTGACCTTTGCCTGGTATCTGAAGCGGCATTTTGGAACGGACAGCTATGCGGTCACTTTGTTTTCGGCGGGATATGCCCTGTCAGGCTTTATGGCGGCCTATAACTGGAATATTATGTGGCTGGACTGTATTTACCTGGCGCCGGTTGTGATATTCGGCCTGGAAGAGCTGGTCGGCAAAAAAAGGCCGTTTCTGTATACGATTTCATTGGGGATATGCATTCTGACCAACTATTATATTTCCATTATGATCTGTATTTTCCTGGTTTTGTACTTCTGTATTCTGGCGCTTCCTCTGTCATTACGTGAAAAGGGAAGGAGCCTGAAACGGTTTCTTCTGTATTCTCTGCTGGCAGGAGGCCTGTCCGGAGCGGTGCTGCTGCCGGGGATAGTGGCGCTGCGGGCGACCAGGTTCGATCAGGCAGATTTTCCCAAACGGATCAAGTGTTATTTTCCCGTTTGGGAAGCGGCGGCAAGGCATTGCATGAACGTGAGCACGGAAATACGGAATGATCACTGGCCGAATCTGTATTGCGGTGTGGCGGTTTTGGTGCTGCTTCCGCTGTATGTTTGCTGCAGGCAGATCCGATGGAGGGAAAAAATGACCAGACTGTTGCTGCTCATTTTTTTTCATCTGAGTTTTTCGGTGAATTTTTTGGATTTTCTCTGGCATGGGTTGAATTTTCCGGACAATCTCCCGGCAAGGCAGTCTTTTCTTTATATTTTCCTGGTGCTCATGATGTGTTTTGAAGCGGTTTTACATCTGCGGGACGGCACGAGGCATAAGATAGTGCTGTCAGCGGGGTGCGGACTGCTGTTTCTGGCTGTCTGCGCCCGACTGGGAGGCGGAGAAGTGACCAGGATAAATCTGCTGTTTACGGCCCTGTATGTGGTGGTGTACGGGCTGCTTTTGTGCTGGTATCACAGAGGCAGAGCGAGAGGACTGGTCTGGGTATTTCTGTTCTGTGCAGTCATTATGGAGACAGCCGCCAATACGATCGAAACCAGTGTATTTACCACAAGCCGCTCCGATTATCGGGAAGAAATCCGAACCGATCAGACACTGCTTTCGGCGGCAGAGAAGGGCAATGGCCTGATCCGGACGGAAAAACAGGGCCGTATGACCAAAAATGACGGGATGCTGGGCGGATTTTCCACAGCGACCCTGTTTTCCTCCACAGTCAGTGAGAATATGTCGCATTTTTACAGGCGGCTGGGAATGAGCAGCAGTAAGGTGTTTTATTGCTATGATGGGGCCACTCCTCTGGTATCGGCATTGCTTGGCGTCAGATATACTCTTTCCGAAAGCCCCGATATGGCAGATCACTATCATAGGTTGCTGAAAGAGACGGAAGGCGGCTGTCTGTATGAAAACCAGCCGGCGCTGCCTGTCGGCTATGTGGTGGATCTGGAGCTTGTCAGGAACTGGGATATGGAGGAAGGGAACCCGATTGCGGTGCAGAATCATCTGGCGGAGGCAATGGGGATCAGGGACCCTTTATATGAGGAGATACCGGTTTTTTATAAAGAGGGCGAGGCCGTTCTGGAGCCGGAGAGGGGCGGCTATCTCTGCGTATATCCGAAGGCCTGCAGTACAAAGGATATCGCGGCGGATATAAACGGGTATGAAAGAATCTATGGGCGGGTGTACTATCCTTATCTGCTGCAGATCGGCTGGTGCGATGGGGGCAGCAGGATAAGCCTGTCTCAGAGCGGAGCCAGACGGAATGAGAAAAATGAGCTGGAGTTGTCGGCTTATCGCCTGAATCAGTCGGTGCTGGAAGAAATGATTACGTATCTGAGACGGTATCCGATGGAAGTGACCCGGATCACCGATACCGGTTTGTCCGGCAGGGTGGAACTGGAGCAGGATGGTCTGCTTGTCACTGCGATTTCCGGAGAGGCGGGTTGGAAAGCAACGGTGGACGGGAAACCGGTCCCGACCACACTCTTTGGAGGCGCTTTGCTGGGCGTGGAACTGCCGGCGGGAACACATATGGTATCCTTTTCCTACACCCCGCCGGGAGCATCGGGCGGGGTGGCGATGAGCCTTTGCAGTATTGGCTTGCTGGTGATGCTGTGGAGAAAGGCGGTGAGAGCAGGGAGAAATAAGAAGTGTTAACCTTCTTGCTCCCCGCCAAGTGCGCAGAGGATAAACAGCGGGATGGTCAGCAGCATGGAGTAGGCGTAGCGGAACTCATTGTACACCGGCGTAGCCAGAAACAGGGTGGCCATAATGGCGGCATTGGGCAAAAAGACGATCAGACGACGCCGGAAGGGAGAGACAAAGGTCCTGCCTGCCAGCAGGATGCAGAGCCAGAACATGGCGCCCAGAGAAAAAAGCAGACCATAGACCGGCACCATATCAGGCAGTTTGAACAGAATTTCCCTGATCTTTATGGTGACAGGATTGTGAAACAGGGGCCTTGCAGTCAGCCCGTATGTGTTTTGGGCAATCCGTTCGTCGGAGCCGATCAGATTGGGCACATCCGGATACCAGTAGCCTTTGGTGGCGTCCAGATATCCCCGCAGATAAGCGCCGGGATGCTCCAGTCCGAACCGGAGCCACAGTTTCAGATAGTCGGCCTTATGGGCTTCCAGATATGCCTGATCTCCCTGACGGATCAGGTTTTTCATATGGTCGGAACAAAAGGACTGATAGCTGTCCCTGATCTTTGAAGTATCCAGGATGCGGTTCCACATGGCATCCTCTTCTTCGCTGACCGGCTCTTCGTCCGCATAAACTCTGGCGGCAAGCTGAATCGGAATGGACAGCGATTCCACGAAATCCGGGGAAGCCACCTGAGCGGCATTCATGACCGGGCCTTTTACCGTCAGGACGGGCAGCAGGATAAGCAGATTCAGCACAATATGCTTTTTCCATGTTCTGCGGAAGCAAACCAGCAGAAAGGGAAGCGTGAGCAGAAAGGCATAAAAGCCGTTGGAACGAAACAGGCACATACAGAAACCGGAAAGAACATACAGAAAACCGGTCCGGTGGGTGATCCGGATGTTGCTTTCTGCATGCATACCGGCCAGAAACCGGAACAACAGAGTGGAAAAGAGCAGCACCATGCCGGAAAACAGTATATCTTTCCATATAGTTACCATATAGACGGCATTGTAGGGCAGCAGGGCATAAAAGGCAAGTACGGCAAGGCAGACACCTGTCCTGACCTTAAATCTGACCAAAGTGTCCATCAGATAAGCAAAAATACCTGCCATAATCAGCATCTGAGTGAGCGTGAAAAGTCCCAGTCCCGTTATGGCATCCCCGGTGAGGGCCATGCCGATGGTATAAAAAAAGCGGATCATCTGGGTGTGGACCCAGGGATGATGGTTGCTCATAGGCAGTGCGCCGATGATCTGTCCATATTGATTCAGACTGTCCACTGTCATGACGCCGGGATAATTGGTCAGGAAATAGGGCAGCCATCCGATCAGGCACACCAAGAAAGAAATCAGGGGCAGCCTCTGGTAAAAACGGGAAAGTGTATTTGTATTACGGCAGAGGCCGGCGCTGTCGGCCCAGAAAAAGAAAGCAAGGAGCAGTGTGTCAAACAGAACAAACAGACCTGCGCCGATGATCAGCAGATGACCCAGCCGGAACAATTTGCTGGTAAGGCCCATCAGAAGAGCATCGTAGTCGGCCAGAAGATAAAAGGCGGTGAACAGGGCGGCAATCAGAGCCGCAGTGGCAGTGACGATCCGGGACGGCCTGCTATGTCCGGTCCATCGGCGAAACTGCCCATATAGCAGGAAATAGAATAAAAAGAACAGGCCTCCCATGATATGAAAGGTGCTGATGCGGCATGCTCTTACCGAAGCCCACGTGGCAAGAGCGGCATACAAAACGGTCAATATGGAGGAAGGGATTTGTTTTTTCATAGGATACCTGCTTTCTGAGTATTCCCGCGGGCAGAGGGGTCAAAGTCAGGTCCGCCTGGCCCTGACGGTCGCCGCGAGGGTTACAGCCAGTGTAAAATAAGGCAGGCATGATGTCAAGTAGGGCATTTATTGACAAAAGAGAAAAGCCGCCGCGCCTTAGATTGCAATGGCAGGAAAAATTTGTTAGTATAAAGCGGGAGTCAAAAAAAGGAGAATTCTATGAGCTGGAGAGCAAATGTAAGACGTGTGGAGCCTTATGTACCAGGGGAACAGCCCGGTCAGAAGGGAATCATCAAATTAAATACCAATGAAAATCCGTATCCGCCCCCGCCGGCGGTGACAGAAGCGATCTGTCAGATCAGGCCGGAAGAGTTACGTCTGTATCCGGATCCGGATGCGGGAGCGCTGCGGCAGGCTCTGGCAGTGTACCACGGGCTGGACAAAGAGCAGATATTTGTAGGGGTAGGCTCGGATGATGTGCTGGCACTGGCGTTTCTGACCTTTTTTCACAGCCGGAAACCGGTTTTCTTCCCGGACATTACCTATTCTTTTTATGATGTATGGGCAAAGCTGTATGGG
>VSOB01000015.1 GCA_009774625.1 Lachnospiraceae bacterium | reverse complement strand
ACGACTGCCCTGTTAGACTGCTACTTCCGCCCGGTGTGATCTCCCGGCCTGTCTGCTTGCTACGTATCCCTGTATGAAGAAAGATAACTTTTCCTGCTGCTCCGTCGGCAGCGTCGCCACCTGCTCCATAAGTTCCGCGAACGTAGATACATTCCCGCCGAATACCTGGCCTTTTTCTTCCTGCTTCTTTCCTGCCATCCTCTCCACTTCCTTTCTGTTACTTGCTGTATTATCTCCATAAACGGGCTGGCGTTCCCTCTTGCCTTGCTTCCTGGTACCGCTCCCGCTCCTTCTGCCTGTTCTCCGGGTTCTCCATGTATGCCCGCGCCTGCTGTTCGTTAAAGAATACTTCCCGCGTCGGTACCCCGGCGTCGTCTAACTGCTGCTTAATCTCCCGCAGGAAGCCCCGGTACCACGCTTCCCGTTGCGTCGTCGGCCTCTTTGTATAGTCCAGCGGGAAGGCTTCTACCTGCATAAGTTCCCGTAATATCTGCGCCGTTGTGGCTCCATACTGCCTAAAATGCCCGTATGCTATATAGGTCTTCTGCCAGGCAAACAACTTGAACCCTAAAGCCGCTTCTATGGCTTCAAACTGCTTTTCAAATTCCGGTAAATGTAACCCGGCGCCGTAAATGTCTATTCCTGCCATGATCTGCACCCCCTTAATAGTCGTCTTCTATCTGTTCGTCTGCTTCGTCGTAATACTCCCCGTCGTATCCCTTTTCCATAAGCCTTCTATAACAATCCCAGCACACCAGGCGGAATGTAATACCGTGGCAGTCCCTTGTATACTCCATTTCATCCCGGTATACTTCCTTTTCGCAGGTGGGACATATCCGCACTTCCCGTTCCTGGTACTGGCAATCTAAGCCAGCGTCCCGGCGGTGGCAGGCTTCCACGTCGCCCCGGTACATATACTTGTGTACGCAGGTGTCGCAATCTTCCACATGAAAACAGGCTTTTTGTTCCTGAGCGTTGTGTAGTTTCCCGTCTTCCTTGCATCCTACTACCTCATTTTTGCCCTCTATCCCGCAGGCCGCCGCGCACCTTCCGCAGCTTTTCATTTTTTCCATTTTCTTACGCTCCTTTGCTTTCTATAGGTACCACCGATATGCTATAATTTGAGTACCATGCGGCCAGGCCTGGAAAACCCTATAGGAAGGTGGTGTAATTATGTCCCGTTTACTGTTACGTTTGAACGGTAAGGAAGCAGCCTGTATATATGCTTCCGTTACCAGTGAAATAGAACGATTGAAAGACGATATAGAGGGCGGCGCCTTATCTTCGGAAGAAGTAGCAGCCGCCAGGCAGTCTATAGAACTCTGCCGCTGTATCCTCTCTAAATTGTCTTCCGACGGCGCCGTTTACTCTGTTCGTAACTAATAGTCACCGTTATTTTTCCGTCGTAATCTTCCTTTAGCAGCTGCCGCAACCTGGCGGCTGCTTTTTCTGCGTTCTCCCTCTGCAGGCGCTTCCTTTTGCTCTCCGTGGTAAAGTACCTTTCCCCCGTCGGCTTCCCTTTGTAAATTCGTTCTACATATGGCATTTTCTACACTTCCTTTCTTAAGATACCGGGCGGCCTGCTGCCGCCCTGGCTTTTATTCGTTACACCCTGTAATATCCGTCTTTTTCTATCCCTTTCAGTGCTTCCGCCACCAGTTCCGGCGTAGGGTTCCAAAAATGGCTATTTATACTCGTTGACGGCCTAAAGGCGTTCTTTTTCGTCTTCGCGTATACTTTTTCCTTGCATACCTTTGTTGCCTCTCTGCTGTTTGCCGCTTCTACTTCCATCTTGTGAAGCCATTCCCTACGGTTCGCCTTAATGATGTAATAAACTGTGTACTTTTTCATGTTCTTACGCTCCTTTGCATTTATAAGATACCGGGCGGCCTGCTGCCGCCCTGGCCTTTATTTCTTCGTTACTTCATCCCATTGCAGCAGAAGGCCGTTTATGGCGTATGGCAGGTCATAGGCTACTATGTTTTCCTTGTTGCACTGGTCTAACATGGCGTTAATGCCTGCTATCTGCCAGTCTTCTACTTCGTTTTCCTTATTCCGCAGATAATTCACCGCGTCCCTGGTTGCCTTCATGCAATGTTTCATTACCCTGGCGTTATTGTCGTGGGCGCTTACCCTCATAACCAATTCGCCCGGCTTCTCTGCCTTCTCCCGCTCAAACTCCGCCTCTTCCCTGGCCTCCGCCTCTTCTTCTGATAACATTTCATCAGCGAACCAGTAAACCAGCGCGTACAGTCGCTTTATAACCTGCTTCCGGCGTTCCTTGCACGCTGCTTCCTTGTCCTCTTCTACTTCCTGCGGTTCCTGGCCTGCTGCCTGCGGTTCCTCATACTTCCGGCTTTCGGAATGTTTGGTACTCCAAAATTCCGTTACGCCGTTTGCTGTCAATTCGTAGAAGTTGTTACCGTCTTCGCAGCAGATTGTTTTATGAACTCTGCCGTATTCGTCGGTGTCGGTGTACTCTCTGCACTCCCCGCCCTTCATTACTTCCGCTTTTGCTTCCTGGTACTCTGAAAATGTCGCTTTCTTCATGTTTTTACGCTCCTTTGTGTTGGTGTTCCTGGGAAGTTTGGCGCCTTCCCAGGTGGTTTTTTGTTTCCTATCATGCTATAATCGCTTTACCAGGCGTCCAGGCCTGGAATACTTTGGAAAGGTGGGTGTAATTATGACTAATGCCGATATTGCCGAACTGTTGGCAGTTGCCTACGCTTATCACTGTGCCAACTGTCGCGCAAACGGTACGGAAGAGATCAGCTATACCGACTTCGTGGAGTGCTACAAGAAACACATTCCCGATTTTCGCCAGGAAGTCGGCGCAGCTGACCCGTACACTGGCTAATTATTTGCCTTGCCCTGGGCTTCCGTTTCGGCCTGGGGCTTTTCAATTACTTGCCCCCATTCGTCCAATATCTCCGGCCTTACGGTCGCCCTTGCCCAATCCCTTGACCTTTCAATATTGGCTTTTGCCAGCGCCAGCGTTTCAAATGCTTCTTGAAAACTCACGCCCGGCATTGCTACTACCTGTTCCGCAATGGAATGTGCCATAATCGCCATATTTTCCCGGCGCTTTCGGTACCGTTCCCTTTGTTCTTCCGTCATAGCGCTACCCTTCCTTTCCTGGTTATGTAATACCCTCGCTTGTTGAGTATGTTTACATTATAGTTGCGTATGTTACTGTTGTCAACAACTTTTTTTATTTTTTGTTGCGTATGTTTACATTTTGTGATATTGTATGGATACAAACCCCATAGAAAGAAGGTGAGAACGTGAACGAACGTGTTAAAGAATTGCGGGACGCTCTCGGCATTTCTGCCGAAAAGTTCGGCGCCCGTGTCGGCGTTACTCGCTCCGCTATTAGCCGTATAGAAAACGGGACGGTTAATGTTACCAGTCAAATGGTCGTAAGTATCTGCCGGGAATTTAACGTACGTGAAGAATGGTTAAGAAATGGTACCGGGGAAATGTTCAACGAACTTTCCCAGGAAGAAGAAGTAGCGTACATAGTAGGCCAGGCCTTGCCGCAGGCGCCGGACTTCATAAAGGATACCTTTATAGCCCTGGGTAAGCTGTCCCAGGACTTCACGCCGGAAGACTGGCAGGCGGTAAAGAAATTCATAGACGCCCTGGCGGGCAAAAAATAAAGCAGCCTTTCAGCTGCTTAATAGTCCCCGTATAAACTGGTATATCATTTTCAGTTTTTCCAGGCTGTCTATGTTGTTTATCAGTTCTATTATTTTACGGCGTAGCTGCTGCATGGTGTACCCCCTTTCTTCTGATCTGCCCGGCTGGTACCCCATATTATAAATAGCCTGCTGCCGCTCTGCAATACTTCCCGGCGCCATTTCCTATATATCGGAAATTGGTACCCAGGGTAGTGACTATTTACCGGAATTTGTTATACTGCTTTTATAAAGGTCGCAGATATTGACGCCCAGGCCTACCGCTATGCGTTCCAGTGTATCCAGGCGCGGGCTTGCCTTCCCGTTTTCTATGGCGTTGATCTCGCTTTTACTTACTCCGGTAATATCGGCCAGCTGTACAAGCGTTAAATTTTGCTTTGCGCGCTGCTGCCATACAAATATTTCCATGCCGCCGCCCCCTCTCCGGGCATACGGCACATAGCAAAAAGCCGCCCTATGTTGGCGCATAGAACGGCTTCGCCAGTTACCCATAAACACGCTGGTTTATGTAGTACCCTCGCAAGTACAATTATACCATAAGCCTGCGTTTATTTGTAGGCTTATTTTTTATGCCTACAAACGGAAAGTAGGTGCTTTTTATATGAAAATGCCGAACGGTTACGGCTCCGTTTACAAGCTATCCGGGAACCGCCGGAAGCCCTGGGCTGCCCGTGTTACGGACGGCTGGGTAAACAATCCAAAAACAAAGAAAAGTAAGCAGTTATATAAGTTTGTCGGGTTCTATGAAACGCGTAAGGAAGCATTAAAAGCCCTGGCAGATTATAATACTAACCCCTTCAACATTGATACGGCTAACATTACCTTCCAGGAAGTATACGAACGGTGGAGTAGTGAACACTTTCCCACGGTATCGGACAGTAACGTAAAGGGCTATAAAGCCGCCTTCCTGCTCTGCGCTCCCATTGCCGGGCGCCGCTTCGTCGACGTGAAATTAGACGACTTGCAGGCCGTGGCGGATAATTCCGGGAAGAACTACCCCACGTTACGAAAATATAAAGTGCTGGTAGGCCTCATGTACAAATATGCCGTAATACATGAGATCATCCCAAAGGAACGCAATGTAGTGGAATATATCAATATCAAGAAGGCCGGGAACCCCAACGCATACAACCGGGAACCTTTCATCAAGGAAGAAGTAGCCCGGATATGGGAAGTAAAGGACAGTAATATATACTATACCGTCGTGCTTATGCTCATATACACGGGCTGCCGTATCTCCGAACTGCTGGACTTGCGGAAGGAAGATATAAACCTACCGGAACGCTGGTTTAAGATCATAGCAGCAAAGACGGAAGCAGGCATACGCACGGTACCCATAGCGGAAAAGGTAGTACCCTTCTTTGAATACTGGTATAACCTCAATAGCTGCGAATACCTCTTAAGCACACCGGACGGGAACCATTTCATATACAGAAATTATTATGATAGTTACTGGACGCCCATTATAGAAGTGCTGGGAATGAAGCATAGGCCGCATGATACGCGCCATACTTGTATATCCCTTCTCGCCTCTGCTGGCGTGGACGAACGGGTAGTTAAAAAGATAGTAGGGCATAAAGGCCAGGGCGTTACCCAGGTCGTTTATACTCACTTTGAAATTGCGGAACTGATAGACGCCATAAACAAAATATAGGCGGAATTTGTGTTACTTACCTGTTTCTTACGTGTTACTTACCGGGAAAAATTCATACTTTTTCATACTGCCGGAACGGGTACCCGGAAATAAAAGAAGCCCCCGGAAATACTGCATTTCCGGGGTATATCTGTCTTCTGCCGTTTTCGGCTTGAATTATCTCTTCGAGAACTGAGGCGCACGCCTTGCTGCTTTGAGACCATATTTCTTTCTCTCTTTCATACGAGGGTCTCTGGTCAGGAAGCCTGCCTTTTTCAGGGTAGGTCTGTACTCTGCATCTGCCTGCAGAAGCGCTCTGGAAATACCGTGCCGGATTGCTCCGGCCTGTCCTGTATAACCACCGCCGTATACATTTACCAGTATATCAAATTTATCTACGTTATCTGTGGCTACCAGAGGCTGACGAACGATCACCTTCAATGTCTCCAGTCCGAAATACTCATCAATGTTTCTTTTATTAATTGTAATATTGCCTTTTCCGGGTACTAAATATACTCTGGCAATTGATTTTTTTCTTCTACCTGTTCCGTAGTATCTAGCTGCTTTCGCCATTTCCGATTCCTCCTTTTTCGTCCCTTTCGCTTAAAATGTCAATACTTCAGGCTTCTGAGCCGCGTGTGCATGCTCCGGTCCTGCATATACATGAAGTTTTCTGAACATTTGTCGTCCCAAAGGTCCTTTCGGAAGCATTCCCTTTACCGCAAGTTCGATTACCTGCTCCGGTTTCTTCGCTAATTTTTCTCTGAGTGTGGTCTGTTTCATACCGCCCACATAATCTGAGTGATGATAATAAATCTTCTGATCCAGTTTCCGGCCTGTCACCTTGATCTTAGAAGCATTGATAACGATTACATTATCCCCTGTATCCATATGCGGAGTAAAAACAGGCTTGTTTTTTCCTCTTAATATCTTTGCCACTTCTGATGCCAAACGTCCCAATGTCATATCTGCAGCGTCTACTACATACCATTTTCTATCGATTGTAGATGGACTCGCCATAAAAGTTTTCATTATGTTACCTCCATAATAAATCTTGTCGTATCAATCTGCTGTATGTTTTCGTTCACTTCTCCGGCAGATGTCCGGGCCGCCGCATCCATTGCTGAAAACCAATCCGAAAGGCTGCTCCGAAGGTTCCGGTCCGGGAATTGACCTGCCTCTTCAGAAACTGCCACATTGGATAATTATAGTATACCGCTCCGTGTGTGTCAATAGTTTCCTACAGAAAATCATATTCCACCAGTGTCAGCCCCCTGGCCGGCATAGTGGGGCCTGCCGCCTGTCTGTTGCACGCCGCCAGAATGTCCTGTATCTGCTCTGCCTGAAATCTTCCCTTTCCACACTCCACCAGTGTACCTGCAATAATCCTCACCATATTGTAGAGGAATCCGTTTCCTGAAATCCGGATCCGCAGCATATTTCCTTCTTCCAGCAGTTCGATTCTGTAAATGGTACGGACCGTGCTCTCCGCCTGAGAATCTTCACTGCAGAAACTTTTAAAATCATGTTTTCCTTCCAGATAAGCGGCAGCCTCCCGCATCCATTCCACATTCAACGGAGTATACATAAAATGAGAGTACAGCCGTTGGGTCGGCATGGGAAATTCCCCCCGCCAGATTTTATATTCATAGGTTTTGATACTTTTGCATTTTCTGGGATGAAAGTCAGGCGCCACCCTGGCGGATTCCTGTATGCGGATATCCTCCGGCAGTCTCTGGTTCAGTGCATAACTGATTTTTTCGGCCGGCATCTTTGTATCTGTATCAAATACCGCTATATTACAGAGGGCATGCACGCCCGCATCTGTCCGGCTGGCGCCGATCACCTGAATCTCCTCCTGCAGCAGGGCAGACAGATGCCTGTTCAGCTCCGCTTCAATGGTATTTCCGTTTTTCTGAATCTGCCATCCGTGATAAGCTGTCCCGTCATAGGCAACCTTTAATTTTACCCGCATCATAGTATCATCCCCATCCGGCTTACAACAACCAGGGCCACAAGATAACAGCAGAAAATCCCATATGCCGCAAAGTCCCTCTTCTCGTATTTTAAAGGCTTCATTTTTGTCCTTCCCTCGCCGCCCTGATAGCATCTGGCTTCCATTGCCATTGCCAGATCATTGGCGCGCCGGAAGGCAGAAATAAAAAGGGGCACCAGAAGCGGCACCATCGCTTTCGCCTTTTTGATCACATTTCCGCTTTCAAAATCAGCGCCTCTGGCGATCTGCGCTTTCATGATCTTATCTGTCTCTTCCATCAGAATGGGGATAAAGCGGAGGGCAATCGACATCATCATGGCAATTTCATGCACCGGCACCCGAATCTTTTTCAAAGGCCCCATCAGCTTTTCCATGCCGTCTGTCAGATGGTTGGGTGTTGTAGTCAGCGTCATCAGGGAAGAGCCGATGATCAGAAGCGTCAGGCGGATTGCCATAAAAACAGAGATCCGCAGCCCCTCCTTTGTGACAGTCAGCTTCCAGAACTGCACCAGTGGTTCTCCCGGTGTCAGAAACAGATTGAATACCACCGTCAGAAGCAGCAGAAATACAATGGCTTTCATCCCTTTGACCATATATTTGAAAGGGACCCTAGACAGCTTGATCATCACCCCCAGGAACAGGGCTGCCATCAGATATCCGGTAAACCGGTCGCTTACAAACAGAGAAATAATATACAGTATAGTCCCCACCAGTTTCACCCGTGGATCCAGTCTGTGAATCACAGATTCTGTCTGATAATATTGTCCCAGTGTAATATCTCTTAACATAAATCCTCCAATGGTATTTCCCTTATCCCATTTCCAATGCCTGCAGGATCTCCCGCTCTGCCTCTTCCAGAGTGGTGGCATCCGTATGCACTGCCATCCCCCGTTCTTTCAGCTCCCTCAGAATATACGTTACCTGCGGCACTGCCAGACCGACTTCCTCCAGTTCCCGGCCATGCCGGAATACCTCTTTTGGGCTGTCGTCAAACAGCACACTCCCCCGGTTCATGACAATAATCCGATCCACATATCTGGCAATGTCCTCCATACTGTGAGATACCAGAATTACGGTAATGCCGGCTTCTTTCTGCAATCGGGCAATCTGATCCAGTATTTCATCCCGGCCTTTCGGATCCAGCCCGGCGGTAGGCTCATCCAGAATCAACACTTCCGGCTTCATGGCCAGCACCCCTGCAATGGCCGCCCGGCGCTTTTGTCCGCCCGACAGATCGAAGGGGGACTGGTAGAAATATTCTTCCGGGAATCCCACCTGATGCAGCGCCTCAAAAGCCCGTAACTGAGTTTCCTTCTCTGACAGTCCCAGATTTCTGGGGCCGAAACAGACATCCGAAAAAACATCCACTTCAAAAAGCTGGTGCTCCGGATACTGAAACACCAGTCCCACCCGGCTGCGCAGTTCTTTTTTGTCATAATCTTCCTGATGGATATCCTGTCCGTTAAAATAAATGCTGCCTCCTGTGGGAACCAAAAGCCCGTTCAAATGCTGTACCAGCGTGGACTTTCCCGAACCGGTATGCCCGATCAATCCGATGAACTGACCGTCAGGAATCGTCAGGCACACATCCCGAAGGGCGAATGCGGCCATCTCCGTATCTTTTTCATATATATGACTCACATGGTCCAGAATAATCGACATGACTTTCCTTCCTTAATATCCCAGTGCCTTTGCCAGCTCCTGTGCAGATAATATCCCGTCCGGCAGAGGCACCCCTTTTTTCTTTAATGCATGTGCCAGCATAGTAACCTGCGGCACATCCAGCCTGAGCTCTTTCAGCTTATCCACCTGAGAAAAGATTTCCCTCGGTGTCCCCTGCATCACGGCTTTTCCCCGGTCCATCACGATCACCCGGTCCGCATAAATCACTTCTTCCATATAATGTGTGATCAGCAGGATCGTCACATTCTCCACCTGATTCAGCGCCCTTACGGCACGGATCACTTCTTTGCGTCCGTTGGGATCCAGCATAGCCGTAGGCTCATCCAGAATAATGCACTTGGGATGCATGGCGATCACCCCTGCGATGGATACCCGCTGCTTTTGCCCTCCGGACAGCTTATTGGGCGAATGCTTCCGAAATTCATACATCCCCACCGCTTTCAGGCTTTCCTCCACCCGCTCCCAGATTTCCTTTGTGGGTATGCCCATATTCTCCGGTCCGAACCCCACATCTTCCTCCACTACCTGACCGATAATCTGATTGTCCGGATTCTGAAATACCATCCCTGCCTTTTGACGGATTTCCCAGATATGCTCTTCCTCTCTGGTATCCATTCCGTCCACCTGTATCGTGCCTTCCGTAGGATACAGGATTGCATTGATGTGCTTTGCCAATGTGGATTTCCCCGAACCGTTATGTCCCAGGATCGCCACAAACTCTCCCTGCTTTACATCCAGATCCACTTCATCCACAGCGCGGGTGATCCCCTCCGCATTGCCTTCCTCATCACGGCGTATATATTCAAATACCAGCTTACTTGCCTGAATGATTCCCATTTTCACGCTTTCCTTTCGGAATTTTTGCCGAACTGTTTTCATCCGCTCTATTGTACTTGAAAATTTCCGGAATTACAAGTGCGCACAGGGATAAACCAAAACAAACGTCTGAATGAATAAATTGTGGCTACAGAAGGGAACATGGGAAAGGTTTTATCCTGGAAAGAAACTCTCAATTGAAATATGCCAGGCCAGGTGATATACTGACAATAACCGGAGACTTAAAGACAGCGCCGTCTGCCGGAATAAAGCATAGATCTGCAGACGTTGGATATAAATTTACCGATCCATCAAAATCAAAAAAGGGGATACCCCGCAAAAGGAAAACTGCCATGAAAAAATATTCAAATTACTTTGCCGCGGCCGCCTTGTTCCTGCTGCTGTGTTTTTCCGCTTTTATCATCAGCCGCAACTCGGAAACCCTTTCCGAATATGCCGGCCGGGAACCGGAAACCGCTTATCAAATACAGCAAAACAAAGAAACAGAAGAAACAGAGTCCTCCCAGTCCATCACTGCCGCCTCTTCCGGAGAAGGCTTTGGGAAAGAGGCGGAAAAGCCGCAAACGCCTGCCGCCGATGATGCTTCCACAGACAGCGGCGACGATATCCGTATTACAGCAACCACTCAAAAAGCACCCACAGACCAGGGGGAGGAAACTACAGATATGTATCAGAACGAACGATATCCCGACCGGATCATTTACCAGCCGGATTTTTATTACGAACCTCTGTCAGAGGATATGAAACAGCGGATCACCGGGTTATCTTACAAAGACGATTGTCCGATTCCCTATGATGATCTGCGTTATGTCAGTGTACTGTATGTAAACTTTAAGGGGAATACCAGTATGGGAGAGCTGATTTGTCATAAGGACATCGCGCAGGACCTGGTGGAAATTTTTTATGAGCTTTATCAGGCTGGCTACCAGATCGAGCAGATCCGTCTGATTGATGAATACGGCGCTGACGATCTGCTGTCCATGCAGGACAACAATACCTCCTGCTTTAATTACCGTACCATTGCCGGAACCAATAAAATTTCCATGCATGGCCAGGGACTTGCTATCGACATCAATCCTTTTTTCAATCCTTATGTCACCTATAAAAACGGCCGGCAGCACGTATCTCCCCAGGGTGCAGAAAGCTATGCCGACCGCAGTCAGTCTTTTGCCTTTAAAATAGATGAAAATGACCTGTGTTACAAGCTCTTTACAGCACATGGCTTTCAATGGGGCGGAAACTGGAACTACAGCAAAGATTATCAGCATTTCGAAAAAAAGCCTGAACATACCCAGTCATCCTAACGGCTCCATATGCGGTGTACTGTCTCATTTGCTTTCGGACAAACGATCTTACAGGATGCAGACGAAACAGTACACTAAAGCGGCGGGGCATGCAGGATCAGCTCGATCCCCCTGTCCCCGCAGTAGGCAATGATTTTTCTCAGATATTGTTCTTCCTCTGTCTGCAATACATTCCCTGTCTTTACCACAGATGTACCGCCATTTTCTTCATCGTGCACGCTCACCCATCCGGCATCCACCGTCAGATACACATATAACAAATCATACCGTCTGTCTGCTCTTTTCAGCAGGAAATAAGATTCTTCCAGGCTCTGTCCTTTGCTTCTGAGATCACAGCTTTTCCTTTCCTCCGTTTCTTCTGTTTCTGATATCCCATCAGCCATACCCAGATAAAGAATCCGAATCTTTCTGTTATTGCCGAACAGATCATAGTTATGTCCCAGTGTCCGGGTCCAGTCATCCGACTTTTCATACATATAAGCCGATCCTATGCACAGTACCGCAAACAGGAGCAGGAGCACCCCATACATCTGACCTTTTCTGACAATCAGCAGCAACTTTTCTGTCCAATTTCTTTGTACTTTCATTCCTCATCCTTTCTTTTAGTAAATATATTTACTATTTTAACCTGTATTCATTCATTTTTCAATAACCTGATTCAGATTAAAATATGATAACCCAAAATGGGTTAGCTACAATAGAGAAAAAGGGATAAGAAAAGAGGAATGATTGTGTATCCGCGTTTAAGAAATCTGCGAGCCGATAAAGATTTGTCTCAGACTGAAATGGGAAAAATACTGGGAATGTCTCAGACAGGTTATTCCAAATACGAAACCGGGGAAAATGATATACCTACTACAATTTTAATCGAACTCGCCACCTATCACAATACCAGCATTGATTATCTGCTGAATCTGACGGATGTGAAAACACCCTATCCACGTTCCAAATCAAGCCAGTCCTGATATATCTGCCGGTATAAAAAAGGAATCCTGTCCGCAGGACACTCTTTCTGCGGCGGGCCGCTTCAGCGACATAGTTTACAAACTGTCGCAGTGTGGTCGACAATAGAACGCATACTGTACAAACTTTCTATTGTCATGAATGAAAAAAGAAGAAGGATTTTTGACAAATCCTTCTTCTGACTCTTTTATACCAGCTCAAGCACTACTTCCATCGCTGCATCACCCTTCCGCTGACCGATCTTGATGATTCTTGTATAACCACCCTTACGATCCACGTATTTCGGTGCGATTTCATCGAACAGCTTTGCAGGCATATCCACAGCTTTGGTATTTCTCTTTTTGCCTGCATTTTTTGCAGGAACTTCTGTAATCGGATAAAGAACGCGAAGCATCTGATGCCTTGCATGAAGTCTGCTGGGTAAATCCTTCTTGATTTCCTTCTCCACTTCATCATAGACGGTTACTTTCTTTCCGTCCTTTACTTCTTTTACACGCTTGCCGTCTTTGTCCTTTTTTGCTACCTTTGCAGTGACCTTAACGGTTTCGAAGTTATCCTTCTCCTTCACTGCAAGTGCGATCAGGCCTTCTGCAATCTTCTGTACTTCCTTTGCCTTAGCCTGTGTGGTAACGATTCTTCCATGATACAAAAGATTGGTTACCTGATTTCTCAAAAGCGCTTTTCTCTGGGAAGATGTCCTGCCCAGCTTTCTGTATTTTGCCATTTTAAAGTCCTCCATTCATGGGATATCCGGCCACGCTCTTTGGTCTTACTTACCGAATATAGTAACAGTTCCATTCATGAATCCAACCGCAGGTGCGCTCTTTGGCCTTACCACCCGCAGTATCAACATCATTCATCGCTCGGATTAAGCTGCAGTCCAAGCTCCTTTAATTTTGCAAGTACCTCTTCCAGTGACTTCCGTCCAAGATTGCGGACTTTCATCATATCCTCGGAAGTTTTGTTGGTCAACTCTTCCACGGTATTGATACCTGCACGTTTCAGACAATTGTAGGAACGAACCGAAAGCTCCAGTTCGTCAATACTCATCTCCAACACTTTTTCCTTCTCATCGTCCTCCTTCTCAATCATGATTTCCGCACTTCTTGCATTTTCGGATAAATCAATGAAAAGGCTCAAATGTTCACTCAATACTTTTGCAGCCAGACTGACTGCTTCGTCCGGAGCCAATGTTCCGTTCGTATAAACATCCAATGTAAGCTTATCAAAGTCTGTAATTTGTCCAACACGGGTATTTTCTACTGTAAGATTCACTCTTTCTACAGGTGTATAGATGGAATCCACTGCAATCACACCAATGGGCAGATCTTCACTTTTATTCTTATCTGCGCTGACATATCCCCTGCCTTTTGTAATCGTAAGCTCCATATTCAGCCTGCTGTCTTTTCCACCGCTTAATGTGGCAATGGGCAGATCAGGATTGAAAATCTCTATATCCTGATCCACCTGAATATCGGACGCTTTCACAACACCTTCCCCCTCAAACTCAATATAAGCTGTTTTGGGTTCATTGCCTGTGCTGTTATTTCTGATTGCAAGACTCTTGATATTCATGATGATTTCGGTAACATCTTCTTTTACTGCCGGAATCGAGCTGAATTCATGTAAAACACCGTCAATTTTCACCTGGCTTACTGCTGCACCTGGTAAGGAAGAGAGCATAATTCTTCTCAGGGAATTTCCTAATGTGATGCCGTAGCCTCTTTCCAAAGGCTCTACAACGAATTTTCCATATTTTCTGTCTTCTGAAATTTCTGCAACCTCAATGTTTGGTCTTTCAAAATCAAACATGCAATACCCTCCTTGCTATAAGCCGACGCACTTATTATTTGGAATACAGCTCGACGATAAGCATTTCGTTCACCGGAGCATCGATAGCTTCCCGTGCAGGGAGCATCTTCACAGTTCCTTTTAATCCTTCCAAATCTGCCTCCAGCCATTCGGGAACCAGTCTGCCTGCAGTCACTTCCACGATATCTTTATATCTCTGTAAGCTCTTGGATTTCTCTCTGATTTCGATTGTATCACCGGCGCTGACACTGTAGGACGGAATGTTTACACGCTTACCGTTTACCAGTACATGCTTATGTCCTACCACCTGTCTTGCCTCTCTGCGGGTTCTTGCAAATCCCAGTCTGAAAATTACATTGTCAAGCCTTCTCTCCAGAAGAATCATCAGGTTTTCACCTGTCATACCCTTCGCTTTGTCGGCTTTCTCGTAGTAATTGCGGAAAGGCTTCTCCAATACGCCGTAAATGAATTTTGCTTTCTGCTTTTCACGAAGCTGCATTCCGTATTCACTGATCTTCTTGCCTGCTCTTGCATTGCTTCTGTTTGATTTTTTGTCATACCCAAGGTATGCCGGTTCCAGGCCAAGTGCTCTGCATCTTTTCAGAACGGGAACTCTGTTTACTGCCATTTTTTATTTCCTCCTGTTATTGTTTACAGTACCTGAAAGTACCTTCCTCCAACTGACCGGAAGCCTTTGAGATATGATGTTTCCGGTTTCGTAAAGGATATCTCGTCTCCTGTGTCACTATACTCTGCGGCGCTTCGGCGGACGACAGCCGTTATGCGGAACAGGGGTCACATCCTTGATGCTGGTCACTTCCAGCCCGCAGGCCTGCAGTGCGCGAATAGCCGCTTCGCGGCCTGAACCGGGTCCCTTTACCATAACATCTACTGTCTTTAATCCATGAATTAACGCAGCCTTTGTAGCTGTCTCTGCAGCCATCTGTGCAGCATAAGGAGTAGATTTCTTTGAACCTCTAAATCCAAGACCACCGGCACTTGCCCAGCTCAGGGCATTTCCTTCTGTATCAGTCAGAGTTACAATTGTATTGTTAAAGGACGACTGAATATGTGCCTGTCCACGTTCAACGTTTTTCTTGACACGCTTTTTTGTTACTTTTTTTGCAACTTTTTTAGCCATTTTAAACTAACCTACTTTCACCTTTCCACATGCATCCGTTTTGCACATTACTTCTTCTTATTTGCAACAGTTCTTCTGGGGCCTTTTCTTGTCCTTGCATTGGTCTTTGTTTTCTGACCCCGGACCGGAAGCCCTTTTCTGTGACGGATGCCTCTGTAACAACCGATTTCCTGCAATCTCTTAATGTTCAGCGCAACTTCACGTCTCAGATCGCCTTCCACCATATAGCCTTCGGCAATGATCTCACTGAGTCTTTTCACTTCTTCATCTGTCAATTCTCTGACACGCGTGTCAGGATTAACATTGGCTGCCGCCAGAATCTTGTTTGCGCTTACTCTGCCGATTCCATAGATATAAGTCAAACCGATTTCCACGCGTTTGTCTCTCGGCAAATCAACACCTGCAATACGAGCCATTCTTTGTTCCTCCATCTTCTTCATGCCGGTAATCCGGCATTTTTGTAGTTACTGTTTGATTGGGCGCCTTCCGGCACCACCAGACTTCTGCCCGGCCTCTGTTTCCTTTCTGACAGTCATGTCTGTAAAATTTTCCACATGACAGATTCCCAACATATGAAACACCGGGGCATTTCAGCACATTGGGTATCCTGTAAAACAAGAAACAGTATCAAATGTAATCTCCCGTAGGCTCATCTACGTTCAATTATTCAAATCAGGACACCGCTCTTTTCGATCGCCATCCTGCAGCCGCACATAAAAAATGTGACAGTTATCCCTGTCTTTGTTTGTGTTTCGGATTCTCACAGATAATTCTGATCGTTCCTTTTCTTTTAATTACTTTGCACTTTTCGCAAATAGGCTTTACTGATGATCTGACTTTCACCTGAAACCCTCCTTTCAAAAAAGACCGTTTTAGATTATAACATGGTATATAGCAATTTGCAAGTGGGTTTTCCCCGCAAATACGCATTTTATCAGGATTTTCTGCCTCGCCAAGATTCCCAGAACTAAGTTCTCCTGGTTTTTCTTCCCTTTTCTTCTTTCTCCGGCCAGGCAGTTTATGCTTCTCTAAGCTCGTGTAATACCTCGCTAAGCTCCGCAGAACTAAGTTCGCACTAAGCTCGGAAGGACCTCGCTAAGTGCTCACTTATCTCTCCAGATGATGCGGCCTTTGGTGAGGTCGTAGGGAGATAGCTCCAGGGTTACTTTGTCACCCGGTAAGATCCGGATGAAGTTCTGTCTCAGCTTGCCGCTGATATGGGCAAGTACTTTATGTCCATTTTCCAGTTCTACCTGAAACATGGTATTGGGCAGTTTCTCCACTACTGTACCTTCGATTTCAATCACATCGGCTTTTGACATCTTTTCCCTCCTAAACCAATTTGTGCTCATATTCTTTGATGGCACGCTTTACCATTTCATTGCTGATCGGTTTCTTCTCTTCTATCATGAATTGTATCGTTTCATCCACTTTCCTGATGATCTGAATATGCTTTTTCTTTTTCTTTTTCGGCCGGTCAACCGGCTTTAGGCGGCCGTCTGTCAGATATACATATTCTTCGCTTTCTTCTATTATGATATAAAGTTTCCCTTTATCATGTCCGGCTCTGGATGTGGCAAACATTCCTGTCATACAGTTAACCTCTATTCGCATTTTCCGCTCATTGTCAGAATCTCCGGTTCTCCGTCTGTGATCAGTATGGTATTTTCATAATGCGCCGACAGTGAACCGTCCTCGGTCACTACCGTCCAGTCATCGTCCAGCCATTCCACATCCGCCCGGCCCATATTGATCATAGGCTCAATGGCAAGTGTCATACCTGCCCGAAGCAGTATTCCCTTCCGCTTCTGTGCAAAATTAGGCACCTGAGGATCCTCGTGGAGCCGGGTGCCGATTCCATGTCCTACCAAGTCTCTGACGATTCCATACCCATGCGGTGTTACATAGGCATCAATGGCATTGGATATATCAAACAGATGATTGCCGGCCTTCGCCATTTTGATCCCCTCAAAGAAGCTCTGTCTTGTCACCGCTATCAGCCTGGCTGCCTCTTCTGAAATCTTTCCCACGCCAAAAGTTCTTGCCATATCGGAATGATACCCCTTATAGATCAGTCCCGCATCCAGACTGACAATATCACCTTCCTGCAGAATATGAGCTGCATGGGGAATCCCATGTACCACCTCATCGTTGACGGATACACAGATAGATGCCGGATATCCGTTATAATTCAGAAAATTCGGTTCACATCCGTGCGCTCTGATCAGCTTTTCTCCCAGTCTGTCAATTTCCTTTGTTGAAATGCCCGGTCTGACTGCCTCTTCCAATCCGGAAAACACATCCTCCAGCAATCTGGCAGACTGGCGCATCAGTTCTATTTCTCTTGCTGATTTAATCGATACCGCCATTGTTACCTCCTGCAACATACCTGCTTTTGTCCCCTGTCCAGGTATACGCAAACCCTTTCCGTTTTAATTCCCCAGGATGTCTGTAATCGACGTAAATACATCCTGCATCTCTGCTGTTCCGTCTATTGTTTTCAAAATACCTTTTTCCGTATAAAATTCTATCAGGGGCTGTGTCTGTTCATGATACACCGAAAGCCGTTTCTTTACCGTCTCCAGCTTATCGTCATCACGAAGTTTCAGTTCTTTTCCACACGCATCACATATTCCTTCCTGTTTCGGAGGAATATGTACGATATGGAACGTGGCGCCGCATGACACACAGGCCCGTCTGCCTGTCATCCTGCCGATAATCGTTTCATCCGGTACATCCACATTGATCGCATAATCAATGGCATCCCCCATCTCTGCCAATGCTTTATCCAATACTTCCGCCTGTGGAATGGTACGGGGAAATCCGTCCAGGACATATCCGTTCCGGCAATCTTCTCTGCCAACTCTGTCCATCAGGATCTTTACGGTCAGTTCATCCGGTACAAGAAGTCCCTGATCCATGTAACGCTTCACTTCTTTTCCAAGCTCAGTACCGTCTTTGATATTCGCTCTGAAAATATCTCCTGTAGAAACGTGCGGCACACCGTATCTGTCGGCAATCATTTTCGCCTGTGTCCCTTTTCCTGCTCCAGGAGCCCCCAACATAATAATCTTCATTTCAAAATCCTCCTACTGCGCAATAGACTGAGATCCGAACCAAAACACAACCTGTCAATGCAAGTACAGGGACAGTGCATCCCTGCTCTGTCCCAAATCCTTACTTCTTTTCATCAATCATTTAAAAACCCTTTATAATTACGGACAAGCATCTGTGATTCAATCTGCTTGATTGTCTCCAGAACAACACTGACTATAATGATCAGGCTTGTCCCGCCAAAGGAAACGCTTGCATGGAACACACCGTTAAAGAAAAACGGAACGATCGCCACAATCGTAAGCCCGCATGCACCGATGAAAATGATATAATTTAAAATCTTTGTCAAATATTCACTGGTCGGCTTGCCGGGCCTGATTCCCGGAATAAAACCGCCCTGCTTTTTCATGTTATTTGCAATTTCCAGCGGGTTGAACGTAATTGAGGTGTAAAAATAGGCAAAAAAGATCACCAACACCACATATAAGAGCAATCCGATGGAATATCTGAGCTGACCCGGATTGCACCAGTTGCCTGTATTCAATCCTTTCAGAATCTCTCCCCATATACCGGTCCCCTGATAACCGAAAAAGGAACAGATAATAATCGGAAACTGCATCAGAGAGGACGCAAAGATAATCGGAATCACACCGGCCGTATTGATCTTCAACGGAATGCTGGAGGACTGTCCCCCCACCATCTTTCTTCCCTGAATCTTTTTTGCATACTGTACCGGAATTTTCCGCACACCGTCATTTAACAGAATGACAAGCACGATCATTCCCAGCACAATCGCCAGAATCACAACAGAAGATACCACGCCGACCGCAATAGATCTGCCCTTTACGAACTGCTCATACAGACTGCGGAAGTCCTGCGGAAGCCTGGAAATAATGTTGATAACAAGAACGATGGAAATACCGTTTCCCACACCATGCTCCGTAATCCTTTCGCCGATCCACATAAGAAATGCGCTGCCTGCAACCAGTGTGCTGACAACTGAAATAACATTCAATGCGTTATAATCTTCCAAAAGCCCTGATCTTCCAAATCCCACTGCCATGGCAATGGATTCAATCAGTGCAAGAGCAATCGTCACATAGCGGGTAATGGATGCCAGTTTCTTTCTTCCGTCCTCGCCGTCCTTCTGCATCTCCTCCAGCTTCGGAATCGCAATGGTCAAAAGCTGAATGATAATGGAGGACGTGATATACGGCGTTATATTCAATGCAAACACAGACATGTTCAGAAAGGAGCCGCCGGTGATGGCATCCGCAAATCCCATTGCCTCACCCACATGCATGGTAAACCACTCTCTGACATATTCCCTGTTCACACCCGGCACGGGAAGCTGTGATCCGATACGGATCACAACCAGCATTGCCAGCGTATACAAAATCTTTTTCCGGATTTCTTTGACTTTAAACGCATTTTTCAGTGTTTTAAGCATTAGATCACCTCTGCTGTTCCACCAAGCGCCTCGATCTTTTCTTTTGCAGATGCACTGAACGCATTTGCCTGAACCGTAAGCTTCTTAGTAAATTCTCCGTTTCCGAGGATCTTCACTCCGTCTCTGGGATTCTTTACAATGCCTGCTGAAATCAATGCTTCTACGTCAACGGTTGCACCGTCATCGAATCTCTCTAATACTGCCAAATTAATGCCGACGATTTCCTTTGTATTTCTGTTGGTAAAACCTCTCTTGGGAATACGTCTGTATAAGGGCATCTGTCCGCCTTCAAAGCCCGGTCTGTTGGGGCCGGAACGAGCTTTCTGGCCTTTATGACCTTTTCCGGCTGTCTTGCCGTTTCCCGAACCGTGTCCGCGGCCACGTCTGAAATTATCACTGTGTTTTGAGCCCTCTGCAGGTTTTAAATTGGATAAATCCATGCTCACACCTCCTTTATGCCTCTTCTACTTTTACCATATATTCTACTTGTTTGATCATACCTCTGGTTGCATCGTTATCCGGCAGCTCCACTGTCTTGTGCATCTTCCTGAGGCCCATTGCCTCGATGGTTTTTTTATGCTTGGGAACTGCACCGATAGGAGATTTCACCAAAGTCACTTTTAACGTATTTGCCATGTTCAGTCTCCTCCTTAACCAAGAATCTCTTCGATGGATTTTCCGCGGTTCCTTGCTACCTCCTCAGGAGTTTTCAACTGGCGCAGACCTTCAATTGTTGCAAGTACAACATTCTGTTTGTTGTTGGAACCCAGACACTTTGTACGGATGTTTTTAATACCTGCAAGCTCGCACACATTACGCGCCGGACCGCCTGCGATGATACCGGTACCTGCAGCAGCTCTTTTCAGCAGAACGCTTGCGGAACCGTATTTTCCGATAAAATCATGTGTAATAGAGCTGTTCTCATCCAATGCAACCGTAATAATATGCTTCATGGCATCTTCTTTTCCCTTGCGGATTGCTTCCGGAATTTCCACAGCCTTGCCGAGTCCAGCGCCTACATGCCCGTTGCCGTCGCCAACTACCACCAGTGCTGTAAAACGCATATTACGGCCGCCCTTTACGGTTTTGGTAACACGCTTGATGGCAACGACTTTGTCATTCAACTCTAACTGGCTCACATCTATGATTGTATTCTTCATGCTTTCCTTCTTCCTTTCCTAGAATTTCAGGCCAGCTTCTCTGGCTGCCTCAGCTAATGCTGCGATTTTTCCGTGATATATAAAGCCGCCTCTGTCAAAGACAACCTCTGTAATCCCTTTTTCAATTGCTCTCTTCCCAATCACAGTACCTATATATGCTGCCGCATCCACGTTATTGGTTTTTTCCAGCTCTGCCTTTACATCCTTTTCCAGTGTGGAAGCAGAAGCCAATGTATGACCGGCCACATCGTCAATAATTTGAGCATACATGTGATGATTGCTTCTGAACACAGCCAAACGGGGTCTCTGCGCAGTACCACTGAAACGGTTACGTATTCTTTTATGCTTTTTCACGCGAACCTTCGCTTTTGATTCCTTGTTAACCATTTTCACACTCTCCTTATTCCTTATTTCTTACCGGTCTTACCAACTTTGCGTCTGATCACTTCGTCAGCATACTTGATACCCTTGCCCTTATAAGGCTCAGGACGTCTCTTGTCTCTGATTTCAGCTGCGAATTGGCCAACTTTTTCTTTATCAATACCCTTGACGATGATTACGTTCTGTCCTTCCAGAACGGTTTCGATTCCTTCCGGATCTTCCATCTCCACCGGGTGAGAATATCCTAAAGATAAGGTCAGTTTCTTGCCGGCTTTCGCTGCCCTGTATCCCACGCCGTTTACTTCCAGCTTTTTCTGATATCCGTCTGTCACACCCACAACCATATTGTTGATCAGTGTTCTTGTCAGACCATGCAGCGATTTCATTTTCTTCAAATCATTCGGTCTGGAAACAACAACTGTTTCGCCTTCCATCCTGATTTCCATTTCGGACGGCAATACTCTTTCCAGAGTCCCTTTAGGACCTTTTACAGTCACTTTATTATTTTCTGCAATTTCTACAGTGACGCCTGCAGGAACCGCGATTGGCATTCTTCCTATACGTGACATGCCCGTACCTCCTGTAAATTTCTATGTTGATTGATTCGCTCTTTCTGATTACCAAACAAATGCCAGAACTTCTCCGCCTACCTGAAGTTCTCTTGCTTTCTTATCTGTGATCACGCCCTGATTTGTGGAAACGATTGCCACACCGAGTCCGCCCAGCACCTTGGGCATATCCTCTTTGCCTGCATAAACCCGCAGTCCCGGTTTGGAAATTCTCTTCAGACCTGTGATGATCTTCTCGTTCTTATCTGCACCGTACTTCAATGTAATGCGGATCGTCTTGAAGCTTCCGTCTTCCACAACATCGAATTTTCTTATATAACCTTCGTCTAAAAGAATCTGCGCAATAGCCAATTTCATCTTAGAAGAAGGGACATCTACCGTATCATGTTTTGCAATGTTTGCGTTACGGATTCTTGTAAGCATATCTGCAATAGGATCGCTCATTGTCATTTAGATTTACCTCCTTGATTTCTATCTGTGTTCGTTAAAGGATGTTCTTTTCGCTCAGTTCGAAAATACCTCACCAGGCTCAAAGAACTGCTTTCACACCGGATTCGAAAATACCTCGTCAAGTGGATTCAGGAAGTTCTTTTCGCTAAGTTCGTAAATACCTCACTAAGCTCAAAGAACTGCTTTCACACCAGATTCGAAAATACCTCATCAAGTGTTCAATGCATCGCACTAGACTCGAAAATACCTCGTCAAGTGCTTCCGGTCACCAGCTGGCTTTCTTTACGCCGGGGATCTGGCCTTTGTATGCTAATTCACGGAAGCAAATTCTGCAGATTCCGTATTTCCGTAAATATGCATGTGGACGACCACAGATTTTGCAGCGGCTGTATGCTCTTGTAGAGAATTTTGCCTTGCGCTGCTGTTTGATCTTCATTGCTGTTTTAGCCATGAATTTACCTCCTTTTATTTTGCAAACGGCATATTGAATAATCTTAATAACTCACGGGCCTCTTCGTCTGTTTTGGCTGTTGTAACAAAAACAACATCCATACCTCTTACTTTGTCAATCTTATCATACTCGATTTCCGGGAAGATCAACTGCTCCTTGATACCAAGTGCATAGTTGCCTCTTCCGTCAAAAGCATTGGGATTCACACCTCTGAAGTCGCGTACACGAGGCAGTGCAAGATTGATCAGGCGATCCACAAACTCATACATCTTCTCGCCGCGGAGCGTTACCTTGCAGCCGATAGGCATACCTTCTCTGATTTTAAAATTCGCAATGGAATTTTTCGCTTTGGTTACCACTGCTTTCTGACCTGAGATTTTCTCCATATCTGCCATTGCAGATTCCAGCACTTTCGCATTGTCTTTTGCTTCACCCACGCCCATGTTGATCACTACTTTTTCGAGCTTCGGTACTTCCATGCTGTTTTTATATCCAAACTTCTTAATCATGGCATCCATGATCTCGTTTTTATACATATCTTTCAGTCTACTCACTGTCCAGGCCTCCTTTCCTTTCCTTAATCGATGACATCGCCTGTCGATTTTGCAAAACGTACTTTCTTGCCGTTTTCCATCTTAAAGCCAATTCTGGTCGCTTTTCCTTTATGCACATACATTACATTGGAAATGGCAATCGGAGCTTCTTTCTGAACAATACCGCCGTTCTGATTTGCTACGGAAGGCTTTGTATGTTTGGTAATCATATTTACACCTTCCACCAATACTCTGCCGCTTTTGCGGTCAACGGAGAGCACTTTTCCTTCTTTTCCATTATCTTTTCCGGCGATCACTTTTACATTATCGCCCTTTTTGATTTTCATTGTAGACATTCAGGCACCTCCTTATAATACTTCCGGAGCCAGAGAAACAATTTTCATAAACTGTTTTTCACGAAGCTCTCTGGCTACCGGTCCAAAAATACGGGTTCCTCTGGGAGTCTTATCCTCCTTGATGATAACAGCAGCATTTTCGTCAAATCTGATATAGGAACCGTCTTTGCGGCGGGCGCCCTTTACAGTACGTACAACTACGGCTTTTACGACATCGCCCTTTTTGACAACACCGCCGGGTGTTGCATCTTTAACAGTAGCAACGATTACATCACCTATATTTGCATATCTTCTTGTTGATCCGCCCATAACCCTGATGCACAAAAGTTCTTTTGCACCCGTGTTATCAGCGACCCTCAGTCTGCTTTCCTGTTGTATCATGCCAATTCTCCTTTTATTTCTTCTATGTCTGAAAAAACTATTTTACTTTCTCTACGATTTCAACAAGCCTCCAACGCTTATCTTTGGAGAGCGGCCTTGTTTCCATAACCTTTACGGTATCACCGATGCTGCATTCGTTGTTCTCGTCGTGTGCCTTCAGCTTATAGGTTCTCTTAACGATTTTATTGTAAAGCGCATGCTTTACATGATCCTCAACTGCCACAACGATCGTTTTATCCATCTTATTACTGGTCACTTTTCCAGTACGGGTCTTTCTCAAATTTCTTTCCACTATGATTCTCCTTTCTGCCTTAGCACCCGGCCGCCTTATGCCTGTGCCTTATTTTTCTCAGTAATTACTGTCTGGATTCTGGCAATGTTCTTTCTGACTTCTCTGATCCTTGCCGTATTGTCCAACTGATTTGTTGCGTTCTGGAATCTCAAATTGAAAAGTTCTTTTTTAGCAGCCACTAATTCCTGTGCTAATTCTGCAGCTGATTTTGTCTTTAAATCTTCCACATACTTATTAGTTTTCATTTGATGCACCGCCTTCCAAGTCTGCTTTAGAAACAATTTTACATTTGCATGGAAGCTTATGTGTAGCAAGACGCAATGCTTCTTTTGCGATTTCTTCTGATACGCCGGAAATCTCAAACATAACACGTCCTGGTTTCACCACCGCTACCCAGTATTCAAGAGTACCTTTACCGGAACCCATACGTGTTTCTGCCGGCTTTGCCGTCACCGGCTTATCCGGGAAAATCTTAATCCAGACCTGGCCGCCACGCTTGATATAACGCGTCATTGCAATACGGGCTGCCTCGATCTGATTGGACTTGATCCAGCACGGCTCTGTTGCAATGATACCATATTCACCATAAGTGATCGTATTGCCTCTCATAGCTTTACCTGCCATGGAACCACGGAACTGTTTACGACGTTTTACTCTTTTCGGCATTAACATTATTTATCGCTCCCTTCCTTGTTTCCTTTCGTAGGTAGTACCTCACCTTTGTAGATCCATACCTTCACACCCACTTTGCCATATGTGGTGTCTGCCTCTGCAAATCCATATTCAATATCCGCGCGCAATGTCTGCAGCGGGATCGTACCGTCACTGTAAAACTCTGTACGCGCCATATCTGCACCGCCCAGACGTCCCGAAACGGAAGTCTTGATGCCAAGTGCGCCCATCTTCATAGTTCTGCCCATGCAGGACTTCATAGCACGTCTGAAGGACACACGGTTCTCCAACTGCTGTGCAATGTTTTCTGCCACAAGCTGTGCATCTCTGTCCGGTTTCTTGATTTCCTTGATGTCAACCAGTACTTTCTTGTCTGTCAGCTTTGTCAGCTCTTTCTTTGTTACTTCGATTTCTGCTCCGCCCTTACCGATGACCACACCGGGCTTTGCTGTATAAATAATCACCTTAACACGATCAGATGCTCTTTCAATTTCAATTTTGGAAATTCCTGCGCTGTATAATTTTTTCTTTAAAAACTTCCGGATGTTGTAGTCCTCTACCAGAAAATCGGAAAACTCAGCATCAGAAGCATACCATCTGGAATCCCAGTCCTTTATAATACCCACTCTCAGGCCGTGAGGATTAACTTTCTGTCCCATTATCTTTCCTCCTATCTTTCATCAAGCACGACTGTAATGTGGCTCATTCTCTTTTCGATTCTGTAAGCCCTGCCCTGCGCTCTCGGTCTCACTCTCTTCATCGTAGGTCCTTTATTTGCATAACACTCTGCAATATAAAGATTGTCCCTGTTCATGCCATTGTTGTTCTCCGCATTGGCAATGGCCGACTCAAGCAGCTTCTTAATCAGGCCTGATGCATATCTCGGATTGTACTCCAGAATACCGAGTGCAGTCTGCACATCCTTTCCTCTGATGGCATCTAATACAAAACACGCTTTCTGAACGGACACCCTTGCATAAGATAATTTTGCAGACGGTCTGGTATCCTTCTTCGCATTTCTTTCTCTTTTTATCTGACTTCTATGTCCTTTTGCCATGAAATAGAAACCTCCTTTCAAAATTATCTTACTTTGGATTTCTTCTCGTCTTTTCCATGTCCTCTGTAAGTTCTCGTGGCAACGAACTCACCCAGTTTATGTCCAACCATATCCTCTGTTACATATACAGGCACATGCCTTCTGCCGTCATGTACCGCAAAGGTGTGTCCCACAAAAGACGGGAAGATAGTGGAACGGCGGGACCAGGTCTTAATCACCTGTTTCTGCCCTGATGCATTCAGAGCATCTACCTTTTTCAGCACGCTCTTATCTGCAAATGGTCCTTTTTTTAATGATCTAGCCATTTTGATTCCTCCTGTTTAATATCGATTACTTAACCGCTCTGCCGTCACGTCGTCTTACGATCAACTTATTGGACTGTTTCTTTTTCTTTCTGGTCTTTAAGCCAAGCGCCGGTTTGCCCCAGGGTGTACACGGGCCGGGACGTCCGATTCCGGTCTTGCCTTCGCCGCCGCCGTGCGGATGGTCATTGGGGTTCATTACAGAACCACGGACTGTAGGTCTGATACCCATGTGACGCTTGCGTCCTGCTTTACCGATATTAATCAGGCTGTGATCTGCATTTCCCACTACGCCGATGGTTGCGCGGCAGACGATGGGAACCATTCTCATCTCTCCTGAAGGAAGTCTGAGTGTGGCATACTTTCCTTCCTTAGCCATCAACTGCGCACTGTTGCCTGCGCTGCGGACCATCTGGCCGCCCTTGCCGGGATACAGCTCTATATTGTGTACCTGTGTACCTACAGGGATTTCTGATAAAGGAAGGCAGTTGCCGATTCTCACCTCAGCCTCCGGCCCGTTCATGACTTTCATGCCGTCCTTCAGGCCTTCCGGCGCAAGGATATAGGATTTCTGTCCGTCCGCATAGCAGATCAGAGCAATGTTTGCTGTTCTGTTCGGATCATATTCAATACCGATTACCGTAGCCGGAATACCATCTTTGATTCTACGGAAATCAATCATTCTATATTTTCTTCTGTTGCCGCCTCCACGGTGTCTGACTGTGATCTTTCCCTGGTTGTTGCGTCCGGAATTTTTATTCAGAGAAACCAGGAGACTCTTTTCAGGAGTGCTCTTGGTAATCTCTGCGAAATCAGAACCGGTCATATTTCTTCTGGAAGGTGTATATGGGTTATATGTCTTAATTCCCATTGTAAGTTCTCCTTTCGGTTGCTGTTTTAGTATCGCACTTTACTGTGCATATTCAGGCTTCTCAGGCTTACAGCCCTGTGAAAATTTCGATTTCCTTACTGTCCTCTGTCAACTGGACAATCGCCTTTTTGGTCTTTGCTGTCCTTCCCACTACCGCACCGCGTCTTTTCTTCTTACCGTCCAGGTTCATGGTATTGACTTTCTTTACCTTTGTTCCTTCAAACATTTTTTCCACAGCTTCTTTGATCTGTGCTTTGTTTGCCTCTGTATGAACAAGGAACGTATATTTCTTTTCGCCCATACCGGCCATGCTCTTCTCTGTAATCACCGGTTTGAGGATCACATCATAATACTGTAAAACTGCCATTATGCGTACACCTCCTCAATCTTCTTTGCCGCATCCTTTGTCAGCACAAGTGTACCGCCCTTCAGAATGTCATATACATTAATCGTGTTTGCAAGCGCTGTCTGAATCCCATAGAGATTTCTTGCGGACATTACCACATTTTCATCATTTTCTGCCAGTACCACAAGCCCTTTGGTCACATGCAGATTGTCCATTACCTTTTTGAAATTCTTTGTCTTGATCTCGCCGAATTTCAGTTCATCCACAACGATCAGCTTGTTTTCCAGCACTCTGCTGGTCAGCGCAGACTTCAGGGCGATCCTCTTTTCTTTCTTATTCATCTTAAAGGAATAATCCCTGGGAACCGGAGCGAATACAACGCCGCCTCCTGTCCACTGAGGCGCTCTGGTGGAACCCTGCCTTGCATGACCGGTCCCCTTCTGTCTCCACGGCTTTCTTCCACCGCCGGAAACTTCCGCCCGTGTCTTGGCTTTCTGTGTTCCCTGGCGATTGTTCGCAAGCTGCTGAACAACTGCCATGTGTACCAGATGTTCGTTTACTTCCACACCAAATACGGCATCACTTAAGTCGATCTTATCAACTTCTTTGCCTTCCATATTATAAACAGATACGTTTGCCATCTGTGTAGTCCTCCTTTCATCCGATATTTATGCTTCTACTCTCGTAGTTTCTTTAATGGTTACCAGTGCTTTCTTGGGACCCGGTACCGCACCCTTTACCAGAAGCAGATTTTTCTCCGCATCCACTCTGACAACGCTCAGATTCTGTACCGTAACTTTCACGCAGCCCATATGTCCGGGCATCTTCTTTCCCTTGAACACCTTGCTCGGCGAAGAGCAGGCGCCGTTGGAACCCTGATGACGATGGAATTTGGAACCATGTGCCATCGGTCCTCTGTGCTGTCCATGTCTCTTGATCGCACCCTGGAAGCCTTTTCCTTTGGAAATGGCAGTCGCATCCACTCTGTCTCCTGCTGCAAAAATATCAGCTTTGATTTCATTTCCCAGTGCATACTCCTCTGCATTTTCCAGCTTCAGCTCTCTTACATATCTTTTGGAAGCAACGCCGGCCTTTTTGAAATGTCCCTGCAGGGGCTTGTTCACACCGTGTCTGTGAATCACTTCCTTCTTACCACCCTTGTCTTTGTTGATGATCTTTTCCTTCTTATCAACAAAGCCCACCTGCACGGCGCTGTAGCCGTCATTGTCCATTGTCTTTACCTGAGTTACCACACAGGGTCCTGCCTGAAGCACTGTTACCGGGATCAGTGAACCGTCTTCCTGGAAGATCTGTGTCATACCGATTTTTGTAGCCAAAATCGCTTTCTTCATTACCTTTTCCCTCCTGTTTGTTCTACAGCGGAACGGACCGGCCGTTCATACTAGTAGAGGTTATTTGTTTTTCATTTTTATATCAATGTAAACGCCTGCAGGCATTTCCAGTCTCTGCAGTACATCCACAGTCTTGGGTGTGGGTGAGATGATATCAATCAGTCTCTTATGTGTCCTCTGCTCGAACTGCTCTCTGGAATCTTTGTATTTGTGAACCGCCCTGAGGATTGTCACCACTTCCTTTTTCGTGGGAAGGGGTACCGGCCCGCTCACCTGAGACCCGTTCTTCTTTACTGTTTCGATGATTTTTTTGGCACAGGCATCCACCAACTGATGCTCATACGCTTTTAATGTAATTCTCATTACCTGGCTTGCCATAAAAAAAGTCGCCTCCTTTTCGCACTTTTGAATTTAAGTACGACAAGCGGTGACTGTACACTCTCCCGTGTGTGTCCTGATTCCGAACTCACACGCCGTTTCTACTCTTACCGTAGACCTCTGTTGCTTGTACAGTGACTTGTCGTCAGTTTCCTAACTTGACATTCGCTCCGCGGAAAACCTGCCACAGAGGGCAGCAACCTCACGCTTCATCGCTATCAATGTCACAGCATCAATAAGTATAATCGTTATTTCCACAAAATGCAAGTGTTTTTTTTAAATACACGCAAAATCCGGCCATTTTTATTCTTCGCCCCACTGTGCCCGATTGCTGCCGGTTTCATAACTGACAACTGTCAGATACGGATACGCATCCGGCTCTTCCCCGTGTTTTCTCGCCCAGGCCCAGGCCGGCACATACAAAACCGATTCAAATTCCATATCAGGACGAAGCGTTCTCTTTCCGTCTCTGACCTGTTGGTAAAATTCCTGTCCGTTGACAAGGGCAATACACCGGATGTAGAGAAAATCGTCGCCGGAAAAATGCTGATCCGTACCATAGATACGCATTGCCATAGCTCTGGAATCCAGTGCATACAAAAGCTCCGCCATTTTATTGTCGAATGCGGAAATCACTTCATCCGGCCACTCTGCCAGATAAGCAACCAACGGTTCCAGTACCTTCCCGTCATTTCCTTCCTGTTCCCAGTCCAGCAGATCCATCATCCTGAAAAACGCTTCTTCATCCATCTTTTGCTCTGTATAAATCTTCCGGATTTCCGCCGGCATATTTTTATTGTTTTGAATCCGTTCCCGGATCGTATGCAGATTTTCCAGCCACTTGGGATATCCTTCTTTCCTTTCTTCCCACATTTCACGCAGCTCTGAATTTTCACCTCCCACAGCTTCGATCACATGAACCGCTTTCTCCGACAGAAAAAAAGCGTTCAGCTTTTCCAGTCTTTCCACCAGCCCCACATACTCGTCGTCTCTTTCTGTCAGAACGTCGGTCAGAAGTTCCCAGTTCACCCCATTCTGTATCACATCCACAAGCGCTGCCGCCACCAGACCATACTCACCGGCGGCATATTCGATATAGTCATCCGATACAGCCAGCACATTGTCCAGATATGTTTCCAGATCCTCCAGCAGATTCCGGCTTTTCATCAGCTCATCCAACGCATCCACTGCCGTGTCATCACTAAAAATATGATAATCCCAGCATTCCATCTTTTTACTCTCCTCTCTCCATGGATGTCACCCACAACAGTTTCCCATCCTCAAACATAATTTCCAGGCGTCCGGTATTTTTCAGCCACGCCAGATACGATCTTACCGTACTGCCCACCAATACATATTGTTCAAAATTCATTATCAGCCCATAACTGCGAAACAATGCCTGCAGCACCTCTTCAAAACAGACCGGGGTTTTGCAGATTTCGGTTATTTTTCCGGCTATTTCATGCACCTTTCTGATATTCAGCTCCGCCAGGCGGCGTATCTCCTCCGAGGCCGGCGCATGGGCGGGTACATACACAGACGCCTCCATCTCCATCACCCGGTGCAGCGTTTCCAGATATGCCTCCGCATCATACAGAAAGCCGATCTGATATTTCTCCAGTGTCTGCTCACTGCTCAGACAGTCCGCCAGATAGACCACATCATCCTCTGTACAAAATCCTGCCATATCAAAATAATGGCCCGGCAGAGGGATCATCGTCACACCCTGCGGCAGCACTTCCGGAACCAGCCGCTGCGCCCTGCTCTCCTGCGCCATCAGAAACTTATGCCGCAGCTCCCTGGGCGGGAATCCACCATACAGAAATGCCGGCTCCAATACGGGAGAATTGGTAAAATCACATTCGATTCCCGGCGCAAAGATTCTGCATCCGGTTTGTTTCTGCAGATACTGATTGCCTCCGATATGATCCGCATTGGAGTGGGTGTTATAAATGGCGGTCAGACGCCAGTTGTTCCGGTCCAGTATCTGACGCACCTTTCGTCCTGCCTCTTTGTCGCTGCCGCTGTCAAACAGACACACATCCGTTTCATTAAGCCGATACAGACCGATCTTTGCCGGACTTTCTATATAATAGCTGTTTCCTTTTATACGTATCAGTTCGTACATAATCTCCCCGCCTCACCCGCTTTATCCTATGTTCCTGTTGTTCACCACATCGTCAAACTCTTTCAGAATCTCTTCCGAAGGCGCAGGTGTGGCCAGACTGACGATGACGATTGCCAAAAGACTCAGCACAAACCCAATGGCCAGAGAATACAGGCCTGTCACGCTGCCGGGAGTCTGTCCTCCCACCAGCGGAATATAATCCCACACAATCACTGTCAGCGCACCGGTTACAATGCCGGCCACTGCTCCCTGGAAGTTCGTCCGTCTCCAGAACAGGGACAACAGCACCGTAGGGCCAAAGGCTGCGCCCAGACCCGCCCAGGCATTGGATACCAGTCCCATAATAGAACTGTTGGGATTCAGTGCAATGATATAGGCCAGTACTGCAATCACCAGCACAGTGATACGGCTCATAGTCAGCACCGTCTTATCGTCGGCGTCTTTTTTGATCACACCCCGGAAAATATCTTCCGCCACACTGGAAGCGCTGACCAATAACTGAGAATCCGCCGTGGACATAATAGCCGCCAGGATCCCGCACAGAAACAGACCGCCGATAATAGGCAGACGATAGTCCACCGTAAACATCTTGATAATCATTTCGATAAATACCTTTTCTTCCGCCCCGTCCGTCAAAAGTCCCGGATACAGATAGGCCCGGCCAAACACACCGATGATGCAGGCAAATGCCAGAGACAGAGCGACCCACACGATGGCAATGCCTTTGGATTTATTCAGTTCTTTTTCATCCCTGACCGCCATAAATCGCACCAGAATATGAGGCATGCCACAGTATCCCAGCCCCCAGGCAACCTGGGAAATAATATCAATCACGCCATAGGGCTTGCCGCCATTGCTCATCAGGCTTAAATATGCCGACGCACCGCCTGCCACCTTGCTGGCATCCAGCACTTCTGTCACATTGCCGCTGATCGCACCATAGGCCACCAGCGGAACTACCAGCAATCCGATCAGCATCAGTGTTCCCTGCACAAAATCCGTGGTACATACAGCCAGGAACCCGCCCATAAACGTATAAATCAGAATAACGGCGGCGCCTATGGTAAGCGCTATTTTATATTCCACGCCGAACACCGAATTAAACAGTTTGCCGCCTGCCGCCAGTGCAGAAGCCGTATAGACAAGAAAGAAAATCACTATAGTAACAGAAGAAATAAACAGCAAAACCCGCTTCTTGTCATGAAATCTGTTTTCAAAATAAGTAGGCAGTGTTAATGCGTTGTTGGCACGAATGGTATATCTGCGCAGCCGTCTGGAAATAAAGAGCCAGTTGCAGACCGTACCGATAAACAGGCCGATGGCAATCCATGCCTGGCCCGTACCCAGCGCGTAAACCGAGCCGGGCAGACCCATCAAAAGCCATCCGCTCATATCTGATGCCTGCGCCGACAACGCCGCCACCGCACCGTTTAACTTCCTTCCTCCCAGGAAGTAATCCTCCGCATTTTCATTTTTTCTGGCATACACCATTCCGATCACTATCATAAACAGCAGATAGATCACAAAGGCCGCCAGTATCCAGATAATTGAACCTTCCATATTTTCCACTCCTCATTTTCATAATCTTTAGTCCTCACAGGCTAACATTATAATATAGGAAAGACTCCCCCGTCAACCATTTCCGCATCAGTGCTTTACCGTATCAGCGTAGAAACAGGCGTCATTATTTTTGATTTCTACATTGCGTTGCACGGAAAGCTGTTGTATGATATTACTATTATGTTACTGATATCGTCCTGAGAACCACAGGATCGGAGAAGGAGTCTTTCATGTGGATTGCGGAAAGCTGGAAAGAATATGAAGTACTGGATACATCACAGGGAGAAAAACTGGAACGCTGGGGCAAATACATTCTGGTCCGGCCGGACCCCCAGGTGATCTGGCATACAGAAAAAAAGCACCCCGGCTGGAAAAAGCACAACGGACATTATCACCGCAGCACAAAAGGCGGAGGCGAATGGGAATTTTCTCATCTGCCCGATGAATGGTCCATCCGCTACAGGGATCTGCAGTTTCATCTCAAACCCTTTAAGTTCAAACATACCGGCCTTTTCCCCGAACAGGCAGTGAACTGGGACTGGTGTTATGAAAAGATCCGGCAGTCCAAACGTCCGCTCCGGGTATTGAATCTGTTCGCATACACAGGCGGCGCCACACTTGCCGCCGCCAAGGCAGGCGCAGCGGTTACCCATGTGGATGCCTCAAAGGGCATGGTGGGATGGGCAAAAGAAAATGCCGCCTCTTCCGGCCTGTCCGGCGCCCCTATACGCTGGCTGGTGGATGACTGCGTCAAATTTGTAGAACGGGAAATCCGCAGAGGCAGCCGATATGACGGCATTATTTTAGACCCGCCCTCCTATGGCCGCGGACCCAAAGGAGAACTTTGGAAGATAGAGGAATCCCTCTATCCCTTTATCTGCCTTACCGCACAGGTGCTTTCCAAAGCCCCTGTTTTTTATCTGATCAACTCCTATACCACCGGACTGCAGCCCGCAATTCTTTCTTATATGATTAACAGCGTGATCGTAAAGAAGTTCGGCGGACATGTGGAAGCCGACGAAATCGGCCTGCCCGTCACCAGCAGCGGTTTCACACTTCCCTGCGGTGCATCCGGCAGATGGAGCCGATAGCAAAACAGCTACCGGCTGACGGATACAGACAAGCCTTTTCACACCTGATTTTGATGATTAAAACCCCGCCTGCACAACGCAGACGGGGTTTTCTGTCATCAGATGATCCTTTTCCTGTTTCCTTATAATGCGCTTACCATACCGGCAGTCATCACCACTGTCATTACAATACTCAATACGATACTGATACCGGCCATAATCAAAGCGGCTTTAAAATAGTTGGACTTGCTCTTCTTGGCAGAACTGCCAAACGCCCACACAAACATCAGCACGATATTTACGCAGGGTATGCACATAAGCAGCATACTGATCAGCCACTCTCCCATGCTGACAGGCTCTTCCCAGTCCTGACCCACCGGGGTCTGTATCTGCGGCTGCGCAGGCGCTTCATAATAAGAAGAATACTGCTGCCCTCCCGGATTCATATTTTGATTCTGACCATACATATTGTTGTTGTCCATCCTGTTTCCCCTTCGCTTATCAATAAAATTTTCTGTATAAAATCTTTTCTACCAGTATAGCACAGGTCTTTCTACTATACAACCGAAAAAACCGGAGCAAATAAGACAAACGCATGTCTGGTCCTCATCTTTCTCCACTCTTCTGGAACAATGACCGAACCCACGCTCTGTATCCGGGAACGATCCGTTCCAGCAGATTATGTCCTGTATAAGACATAGGCGGCCGGCCCGGAAACAGCACCGCCATCCGATACACATACAGACACACTGTGGCAAAACAGAGACACAAAAAGAACAGAAGCAGGTTTTTCGTCATCTTTTTTCCCAATAAATACCGGTCCACGGCAAACCAGACAGCCGCCGCCAGCCAGAAAACTCCCAGAGGGTGCAGCGCAAAAGATCTGGCAAACTGTCCGGACAGCAAAAAACAGACGGCCCGTGTCAGGCCGCAGCCCGGACAGGGCAGTCCGGTAAGTATCACCATAGGGCAGAATCCATGAAAAACCATCCGGACTACTATATAATAGATAAGAAGTCCCCCAATGGCATACCGATACTCCAGAATATCCCGTTCCAGTCTGCTCCAGATTTGTTTCATGCCTCTTTTTCTTTCGCCTCTGCTTTTTCCGCACTGTCTGCCGACAGTTCTGTCACATCCGCTTTTTCATCCTCCAGTTCCTGCTCCATTTCCCTTGCTTTATTATCTTTTGCGATGGCACGCAAAATCCGATTGACATCCTCCGGAGAAAACATGCCGATTGCTCTCTGCAGATCACCCAGATTATTCCGGTTCACCTGCAGACTGCCGCCTTCGGAAAGCGGAATCACCAGCGTATTCTTTCTGTCGCTCACATCGCCCAGGCAGATACTGTTGCTCCTTGCGTCACAGATAAATGTAACGCCATTGTATTCGATGACTCCATCCTTTGCCATATACCCATAGGGAACCTGATCTTTCTGCCGGAGTTTCTCCATCGGGCTGCCGCTGCCGGCAGCAGCGGCTTCCAATACCCGCTGTGCTTCTTCCCGATCTCCCTGCTTCGCCTGTCTGGCTGCCTGCTCTTTCCTGATGTCCTCAATCTGCCGGTCCACACTTTTCATGATCTTCCGCCACTGAGTTCCGGTATAGGAATCTGCCCCTGTAGGAATCGACTCTTCTGTTTCTCCCTTTTTTATCCTGGTTATAATATCCGCCTGATACTTATGAAAATCCTCTGTCCATGCCCCCGGTTTTACGCTGCCTTCCATTCTCATATCTCCTGCTCTCCCTTCTGTTGTCTGCAATTTTTGTCATATTTCCTATATAATAAAAAAAGAGCTGCCCCTTTCGTCCTCCTGACAAAATACCACGCTCTCCATAGCCAAACTTATATGCTCTTTCTTTTCACTACATATATCGGCCTTTGTTTCTGTTTCTTAATACATTCCTGGAAAAAAACATATTTTTTCTCTTCCATGCATAAGGTTGTACAAGAATCTATGCGGACAGGAGCAATGCAATGTTTGAACTGAAAACCATCAAAGAAACCTGCGCAGAACTGAAAAGTGACGCCCATAAAGGACTGACGGAAATGGAAGCGGGCAGGCGGCTTCGTCAAAATGGTCCCAACAGGCTGCCCGATGCCCGGCGCAAAAATCTGGCCCTCAGGTTCCTGGAACAGCTTCAGGATCCTCTGATTTATGTGCTGCTTGCCGCTTCGGCCATTTCTCTTCTGCTGGATGAGATCAGCGATACTGTGATCATACTGTTTGTCGTGTTTATGAATGCAGCCGTCGGCCTGATTCAGGAAGGAAAAGCACAAAAAGCACTGGATTCCCTGAAAAAACTGGCCAGTCCCCATGCCATTGTGATCCGGGACGGCAAACAGCAGGAAATTGCTGCCGCTTCTCTGGTGCTTGGGGACATCGTATGTCTGGAAGCAGGCTGCCAGGTACCTGCCGATCTGCGTCTTTTGGAAACGGAAAGTCTGAAAATCGAAGAATCCGCACTGACAGGAGAATCCCTGCCGGTGGAAAAAGACGCTGCATTTACAGCGCCGAAAGAGACCGCTGAAATCCCGCTGGGGGACCGGCTCAATATGGCCTATATGTCAACCATTGTTACCTATGGCAGAGGCCGGGGAATGGTCACTGCCACCGGACTGCATACAGAGATCGGGACCATTGCCTCCATGATTCAGGACAGTCGGGAAGAGCTGACTCCGCTGCAAAAACGCCTGGGTGAACTGGGAACGCTTCTCAGCATCCTTTCCCTGCTTCTGTGTACTTTGCTATTTGTGATCGGTGTGCTGCAGCATCGGAACCTGTTCGATATGCTGATCACCGCCATTTCACTGGCTGTGGCGGCTGTACCGGAAGGTCTGCCCGCCGTCGTCACCATCTGTCTGGCACTCAGTGTGACACGTATGGTAAAGGTACATACCATTATCAGAAAGCTCCCTTCTGTGGAAACATTGGGCGCCGTCAGTGTAATCTGCTCTGACAAGACCGGTACACTGACCCAGAACAGAATGCATGTGGTCAGTTGCTATTGCAACCTGCACCTGTTTCCCGCCAAAGCATTGCACAAAAAAGAGCATTCCGACTTTCTGTTCGGTATGGCACTCTGCAATGACGCAGTACTGGATTCGGAAAAAGGCATCGGCGATCCGACAGAGCTGGCTCTGCTGGAGCTGGCGGCTGCCTGCGGCATCAACCGCAGGGCACTGGAACAAACCATGCCCAGACTGGGAGAACTGCCTTTTGATTCCAACCGGAAAATGATGACCACCTTCCACCGTCTGGGCAGCGGCAGCATCAGCTACACAAAGGGAGCGCCTGACGAAATCCTCAAGCTCTGCACCGGCATACTGCTTCATGGCAGGATCGTTTCCATTACCCCGGAGATGCTTTCGGACATCAGGCGAAATATGAAGCAAATGTCCTCTCAGGCGCTCCGCACCCTGGCCATTGCCATGAAAAAAAATGTCGGCGGCCCTCAGGAACAGGAACTGGTATTTATCGGGCTTGCCGGCATGCAGGATCCGGCCAGGCCGGAAGCCGCCGAAGCGGTACGTACCTGCCGTGATGCCGGTGTTGCCACGGTTATGATTACCGGAGATCATCTGGATACCGCCTATGCCATCGCAAAACAGCTCGATATCGTACAGCATCCGTCCCAGTGTATGTCCGGCAGCGATATTTCCCGGCTCTCTGATGAGACATTTGTGAAAAAGCTGGAGCAGGTCCGGGTCTTTGCCCGTATCTCCCCGCAGCAAAAGGTAAAAATCGTAAAAGGATTTCAGTCCACAAACCAGATCGTAGCCATGACCGGCGACGGCGTCAACGACGCACCGTCTTTGAAAGCCGCAGACATTGGCATAGCTATGGGAATCAATGGTACAGATGTGGCAAAACAGGCAGCCGACGTGATCCTGACCGACGATAATTTTGCCACCATCGAAAAAGCCATTGAAGAGGGGCGGGGAGTCTATGAAAACATTAAAAAATCCGTTATCTTTCTGCTCTCCTCCAACCTGGGCGAAATCATGACCATGTTCCTTGCTGTCATCGGAGGGCTGGCTTCCCCTTTAAAGTCCAGCCATATCCTGTGGATCAACTTGATCACAGACTCTCTGCCTGCTCTTGCTCTGGGGATTGACGAAAATGACGGCAAAAAGCTGATGCGGATACCGCCCAGGAAAAGCAGCGAAAGTCTGTTTGCAAACGGCGGACTGGCCTGCACCTGTTTTTACGGAATATTGATCGCCCTGATCAGCCTGACTGCTTTTTTTGCCTTTCCTTACCTGCTGCTGCAAAAACGGTCACTTCCTGTTACCTGGATGAACCTCTCCACACTGCTGCGTCAGGAAACAATCCTGATGCGGGCCCAGACCTATGCGTTTACCGTACTTGGCATGTCTCAGCTTTTTCATGCCATCGGCATGCGGGATATCCATACCTCAGTATTCCGAATGCACCATCTGCACAACAAGCTGATGTTGGTCGCTCTTGTAACAGGCTTTCTCCTCCAGTTCGCAGTCACGGAAATACCATTTCTCATCCGTGCCTTCGGAACCGTGGATCTGTTGCCGGCAGAATGGAGCTTTCTGATCGTATTGGCCGCATTTCCCCTGCTGGCCCATGAGCTGCTTCTCTTGTTTGCTAAAAATGACAAATTGTGACCTTGCGCTTTGTGCTGTAAAGCCAGCAAACCTGCTATGGGAATTACGATTTCCGGCCATTCAAAAGCGCCGGCCATCTTATCCGGCCGGCGCTTTTTATGATTCATAATGCTTCCTGTACATCCTATAACTATTTTTTGTCCTGTCACTTGGCCCTGTCGATTCCCGTCCCGTCAAACGCCGGAATAAAGCTCTCCCCGACAGTCTCACCCTCCTGGATAAACCCGTTCTCAATCCCCAGTGCAACAGCATGGGCAATCAACATTTCATACTCCGCTTCTCTCACCGGATCTCTCAGTTCCGGATACTGTTCCACATGGGGCATGGGTGTGTACTGGTTCATGATACTGATAAAAATCCGTTCCCCATAGGTTTCCAGCAGATAAGAAATGATCTGCCTGGAATCTTCCAGGCCGCCGGGCAGCAGGAGATGACGCACAATCACACCCCTGGTCATCAGCAGACTTTCCTCCTGCCGTTTCTGGTATGCATACACATCCAGCTTTTCCGTCCCCGTCCGCTCATCGGTAAATTCCATCTCCCCAATCTGGCGGACCATCTCATCTATGGCCTCTGATGCCTTTTCAAAGTAATCAGGCGCATGGGCATAACGGCGGCATCTTTCCCGGTCCCGGAATTTCAGGTCCGGCAGATAAATGTCCACATACCCTTCCAGCATCCGGATCGTATCCACCGCTTCATATCCTCCGGTATTGTATACGATGGGCAGATGCAGCCCATCCAATCTGGCAGTCTCCAGCGCGTCGATCACCTGGGGCACAAAATGGCATGCTGTCACCAGATTGATGTTATTTGCTCCCGCCGCCTGCAGCTCCAGAAAGATTTCTGCCAGCCGCTCTGTGGAAATCTTCCCGCCTGCCTCTCCGGAAGCAATGGCCTGATTCTGGCAGAATACACACTTCAGTCCGCAGCCGGAAAAAAAGACAGTCCCGGAACCTTTCGTCCCGGAGATACAGGGTTCCTCCCACCTGTGCAGTGCGGCCCTTGCCGCCCTGATCTCTCCGGACTGTCCGCAGTAACCTGCCGCGCCTCCCATCCGGTCCACTCCGCACGCTCTGGGGCACAGCATACAGGCACGCAGAATCGGTTCTGTCTCTTTCATTTTCATATCATACCTTCTGATCCCAAAAAAGCTCTGTCACGATGCCCGTTTCTGCCGTCCGGCTCAAATCAATGATCCTCTGATTTTCCGAACCGCGGAAACTGAGCATCAGATTCTTCTGCGCCTCAATATAAGGGCCGTCCACCAAAACATCACACAGGGAGAGAAACTCTTTCGTACTCTCACAGTTCGCCCTCCCGCCGGGCAGCAGCTCTTCATACAGATAACCGCTGTAAACCCAGATATCCTTTCCTGTCTCTGCTTTTACACGTCCAAGCAGCGGCAGCAGCGCCTGCTGATTGACCGGCTCTGCCGGGTCCCCGCCCAGCAGCGTCAGTCCTGCGATATAATCCGGCTCCAGCATGGCAAGGATACGCTCCTCTGTCTCTTTGGTAAAAGGCTCCCCATAGTCAAACGCCCATGTTTCCCGGCTGAAACATCCCTGACAGTGATGGGTACAGCCGGATACAAAAAGAGAAACCCGGATCCCCGGCCCATTTTCTATGGAAAACTGTTTGATTCTGCCGTAATACATGCCTCTCTCCTCAGCCGTTTACCGTCGGCCGTCTGTTGCTACAGATGCATCACCCGCTCCCTGATCTCCTGAGTCCTGCCCTGATTCCAGAACTGAGTGCCGATATAACCGCAGGTCCTTCTGGCCACATTCAGCGTCTCCTGATTCCGGTTCCCACAGTCAGGACATTCCCATACCAGCTTCCCGTCCTCTTCCGCAATCAGGATTTCTCCGTTAAAACCACATTCCTGACAATAATCACTCTTTGTATTCAGCTCCGCATACATAATATTGTCATAGATAAACCGTATCACACCCAGGACTGCCGGAATATTGTTCTGCATATCCGGCACCTCCACATAACTGATGGCGCCGCCTTTGGACAGTGCCTGAAACTCCGATTCAAATTTCAGCTTGGAAAACGCGTCAACCTCTTCTGTCACCTTAACATGATAGCTGTTGGTAATATACCCTTTGTCCGTAACGCCTTCCACGATGCCAAACCGCCGCTGCAGGCATTTGGCAAATTTATAGGTGGTGCTTTCAATCGGCGAGCCATAGATGCTGAACCCGATGTTTGTTTCTTCTTTCCACCTGTCACAGGCCTGATTCATATATTTCATAACTTCCAGGGCAAACGGCTTGGCCTCAGGATCCGTATGGGATTTTCCGGTCATATATTTCACGCATTCACACAATCCTGCATACCCCAGCGATATGGTGGAATAACCGCCATACAAAAGACTGTCTATGGCTTCCCCGCGTTTCAGCCTGGAAAGTGCGCCGTACTGCCAGAGAATCGGCGCCGCATCCGACAGAGTGCCTTTCAGCCTGTTGTGCCGGCACATCAGCGCCCGGTAACACAGATCCAGTCTTTCGTCAAACACGTTCCAGAACTTATCCATATCCCGGCCTGACGACAATGCCACATCCACCAGATTAATGGTCACCACGCCCTGATTGAATCTGCCGTAAAACTGATACCGTCCCTTTTCGTCCTTCCAGGGAGACAGAGCGCTCCGACAGCCCATCACAGGAAAACAGTTGCCCTCCTTTAACTGTTTCATGATCTTCTCCGAAATATAATCAGGCACCATTCTTTTGGCCGTACATCTGGCAGCCAGCTCCGTCAGATAGAAATATTCGCTTCCTTCCCGGATATTGTCCTCCTCCAGCACGTAGATCAGCTTGGGGAACGCAGGCGTGATATATACGCCGCTTTCGTTTTTCACGCCCTGAATCCGCTGATTCAGCATCTCTTCTATAATCAGTGCCAGATCCCGCTTTTCCTGCTCATTCTTCGCCTCGTTCAGATACATAAATACCGTCAGGAACGGCGCCTGTCCGTTGGTGGTCATCAGCGTAATCACCTGATACTGAATGGTCTGTACCCCTTTTTCGATCTCCCTGCGCAGACGCTTCTCCACGATATGATGCAGCACCTCCTCAGAAGGGCTGGTTTTTGTCAGCGCCATGTCTTCCAGCACTTCACTGCGGATCTTCTCTCTGGATATCTGCACAAAGGGGGCAAGATGGGTCAGAGAAATACTCTGCCCGCCGTACTGACTGCTGGCAACCTGCGCCACGATCTGCATGGCAATGTTGCAGGCTGTGGAAAAGCTGTGAGGCTTGTCGATAAAAGTCTCACTGATCACTGTACCGTTTTCCAGCATATCCTCCAGATTGACCAGATCACAATTGTGCATATGCTGAGCAAAATAATCCGAATCATGAAAATGAATCAGTCCTTCCGCATCCGCCTTTACAATATCTTCCGGAAGCAGAATACGCCTGGTCAGGTCCTTGCTCACCTCGCCCGCCATATAATCCCTCTGCACACTGTTGATCACCGGGTCCTTATTGGAATTTTCCTGCATCACTTCCTCATTATTGCATTCGATCAGCGTCAGGATCCGCCCGTCCGTTGTATTGCTTTTACGAACAAGGGAACGGGTGTAACGATACCGCACATAGCACCTGGCCACATTGAAAGCCCCCTGAGACATAATCTGATTCTCCACCATGTCCTGCATCTCTTCCACAGAGACTGCCCGGTTCATCCGATTACATTTAAAATCTATATATTCTGATATTTCCCGGATCTGCTCTTCTGTCAGCTCCTGCCGTATGGCCGCCTTATTGGCTTTCCTGATAGCCTCCTGAATCTTAGTAATATCAAAATCCACTTCTGCGCCGTTCCGCTTGATTACTTTCATAAAATGCTCTCCTCCTTACCGCTTTCTGTATTATATTACATCGTTCGGATAAAAACTGTTGTGTGGACAACATATTTGTTTTATAATACCAGATATAGTATGAACGCAGAAAGGTTTATCAATATATGGTGGATTCTGACACAATTTTCATTTCTGAAAAAAATATTAAATTACTTCGGGATTTGTTCCGGCCCAAACAGAAAGCCTTTGGAAAAGGAGAAATGATTCTGGAGAAAAGCAGACCAAAACAGTGCCTGTGCCTGCTGCTCAAAGGCACTGCCTATCTGTGTATGGAAAATGAGTCCGGCAGCAAACAGCTTCTGGATTATTTTACCAGAGGGCAGCTTTTGTATCAGGAAATGCTGCCTGCCCCGGACAATGGGCACTGCTTTATACAGGCCAAATATCCCTGCGCCGCCGCCTACCTGTCCCATCAGGAACTGCTGGAACATATCCTGAAACAGGCAGACCGGGAACTGGCGGAGCTGCTTTCCGCCATGCTGCGCTCTGCCGTATCTGCCGGAAACCAGCACTGTCATATTCTGCAGCAGAAAACGATCCGCGGAAAACTCCTTGCCTTTCTGCACAGTCAGAAAATACGTCAGCAAAGCTCCACCCTTCATATTCCCATGCCTTATTCCGATCTGGCAGATTATCTGGCCATCGACCGCAGTTCACTGATGACCGAACTGAGCAGAATGCATGCGGAAGGTCTGATCGAAAAAAAGACCCGTACTATCGTACTGCGGGAACAGTCAGTCTGCAGCCCTCCATAAAATCCGGCTGCCGGCATCTGTATTATTCCAACTTTGCCCCTGAATCCTGCACGATCCAGATACCGTCCTCCCCATAGGGACAGACTGCGGATACTGCCACCGTACTGCCATCCTCGGTAAAGGTAATATGGATCAGCACCCGGTCCGACTGTGCATCCGGAACGGTTTCCACCTTTACTTTTTCCGGATTGTTCAGCAGATTTAACTCCTGTACCACCGCCGTCTCCGGAGCAAACAGTCCGCTGTAGGAAACATTATCTTTGTTTTGCATTGCATTTTGATTCAATGCTTCTCCCATGCCGTTTCCAAGATAATCCATCGGCGTATTTTCGATTCCATGCGGATACGCTCTGACATATTCTTCTCCGCTGCAAATATATCCCAACCTCTCCAGCTCTTCTGCTTCCACCACACTACCGTCCGCCTCGCTGTGCCAGGTCAGTGATTCACGCCATACAGTCACATGTGGGTCTGAGGTCCGGGCATAGTACAGAATCACAGCGCTGTTGTCCGTTACCTCTTCCAGTTGATAGTCCTCATCCGGCCAGGGACTGGACCATCCAAAGGTATAAGTATCTCCTTCCTGAAATAACAGTTCCCTTTCCTGCAGGGCTTCCTGTACCGCCTCTGAACTCATAGCCGCTATTGTCTCTCCGTCCCGCCCGATCCATGCTCCGGCCCATGCCTCCACTACCCGCCTGTTTTCCCTGGCGGCTGAAGAGTTTTCCTCTGTTCCCTGTGTCCCTTCGACGGTTTCCGTACCATCCTCCTGCACCGCTTCTTTTGTTTCTTCTCTTTCTTCCTCCTGATCACTTTGCGGGCTTTCCGCCGAAGGCGCCTGCATCCCTGCTTCTTCCCTGCTGCCGCAGCCTGTCAGCGACAAAAGCAGCATTCCTGCCGCGATTACAACAGATACTGCTTTTTTCTTCCCTCTTTGTTGTTTCATTTCCCCACCTGTCTCCTTTCCTGTTGTCATCCGGATATCAAGCTCCATCTCAGCGAATGAATAGCTGTAAAAACACCTTGTTAATTCTTGATTTTCAGAAACAGTTCCCGGTTCATTCTGGGCTGAAACCGGGCGATCTGATCAGCAATCCCTTCACAACAAAGTTTCACCTCCGGATTGGCCGTTCCCTGACTGTTTCTTTCCTGATAGACATGGGCCCATTCCGTCAGATTGACACGGAAAATAAAATTGCTGGGAATGCTGAGCATATACAACCCCCGTTTTACATCCGGGCTGTCCTTTTTATCTTCCAGAATATAACCATTGATAGTTCTGACAAAACGCCGGCCATCCCGTTCCAGCACTTTCGGCATATCCATACCCAGCAGCGCCAGTGCCGTATCCGTAGGGATGATCTGATCCTGATACCATTCGGACATCTCATATCCAAACTCCGCCAGTCTGGTGCTGCTGCGTATGATCCGGTTATTGAATCTGGCCGCATGAGAATCCCAGTCATCCTGGCCTGCCCTGTGCAGACCTTCCACCGTAACCGATATATCGATAAACCGCAGCATAGTTATATGCCGCCAGCCCCATTTGAACAGGTTTTCCAGCCATGCTTCATATCTGGACAGTGCCTCTTCATCTGCATCCTCCCGAATCTTACCGGTTCTGGACAGTACCTGCTCACAGACCGAACGGATCTCCAGCTCCTTCTCCCTTGTCCAGGAACGTTTGCTCATATGCATGGACACGATGGCATCCGCAATACCGTTGATTTCATTCACATAAATATTCATACACTTTCTCCACATTCTCTTTTATTATGGCTGCCCTGCTTTCTCTCCTTATCTGTACAATGCCAGATCATAATACAAAAACCATTCAGAAATCAGCCACTCCTCCGGCACAGTCAGTTTCTGGCCTTTCCGGATCAAGTCCGGATTCTCCAGTCCGTTGCGGGCGGCCAGCTCCGGATAACGCATCCCGTCTCCTGTATATTCTTCTGCAATCTGATAAAGCGTTTCATACTCCGACCAGACTTCTTTCTGATATGGCAGATAGACAAAACCGCGCAGCGTATTCTCTGTAAACGCCATTTCCGGACGATAATTATTTGCCCAGCTGGTAAATAAGATCAGATATTTTACTTCATACCGTATCTCTTCCCCTTCTTCTGAAGATTTTACCGGCATAGAGAGCAGATTGTCCAGGCGCAGGCTCTGTGATTCGTCTCCCGGTACATAGACATAATATTTTGCATTCAGCTCTTCTTTATAGAGATTGAAAAAATATCGGCCATCCTCCTGGTATGTATGATGATCCCACCAGTTCATAAAATGCAGAGGATGCACCCAATTGGGGTCTTCCATACAGGTCCATATCCTGGAAATATCCGACTCTATCCCTTCATCGTCCAGAGAGGCCAGCCACAGAGCGCCTTCCAGGGAATCCTTATCATTTAAATATGCCGGCGGTTCATAAATACTGTACAAATCCTTTACTTCTTCCAGAAAGCAGTTCATTTCCGCCGCCTCTTCCTCCGGCAGGCGCAGCAGCCATACCTGGTATTCTGCCGCCCCTTCCCCAAACCGATCCGGAATTTTCACGCCTTTCTCCGCTTCCATGCAGAGCGCATACTCCGATACTTCCCGAATCGCAAATCCCATCGGAGCACGCATACAAAAATCTTCACACAGATAGATATGAGGATTGCCTTCGGTCAGCTCTGACTCGGAAACGCCCAGCGGCACGATACCCAGTTTTTCCTTTGCCTCCTCCAGATCAAACTGCCAGCTATTATACACATAGGGAATAGAATCCGGATCTGTCTGCCACTGTTCCAATTCCTCCTGTGTCAGCTCCATAATATTTTCATGACGCATATGTCCCGTGGCTGCCCCTGCCAGACTGACACAATTTACCACTTTTGAATTGCCCCATGCACCACCGGCAATGCCGTAGGTACCGCACTGCCCTTCTTCCTCTATGGAAATCCTGCCGATGTTATAGCATTCGGTGAAGGCGCCGCAGTCCATATTGCCCGCGATACCGCCTGCCTTCGCTTCTTCCAGGTACCCCTTTTGGTTTTCATTCTCTCCGTTCCTATAAGGCTGCGCCTCCTGCCGACGCACCCGCACGGCTCCCTCATTGCCGCAGCGCCAGATCTCTGTGTCCGTCCCTTCATTGAACCCACAGATACCTCCTGCCATCCACTCGCCAGTTATGGTTCCCTGATTGGTACATGTACGGATTTCTGCGCTCACCCACTCCTCTCCGTCAGCTTCTGTCCATGTACACGCATTTTTTCCGGTGATCCCGCCTCCGCCATACATTCCCACACCGACGGATACCACTTCGGCCTGATTGATACAGTCCTCAATCCGGCCGTAATTGATTCCGGCAATCCCGCCCGTACTTCCGTATCCTTCTATATACCCTCTGGTCTGACAGTTTTGGATAACGCCATAATTTACCATACACAGTATGCCAAAGCCATAACCGGTACTTTCCTCTGTACTCTCCAAAGGCTCTGTTACATCAGAAATCCGGTCTGCCTGTATCGTCAGATTCCGTATTTGCGCATCCCGCTCCAGTCGGGCAAACATGCCCTTGCTGATATCGGTATACCACCTAATGGTATATCCATTCCCCTCAAATGTCCCTCCATACCGCAGGATGGGTATTTTGATATAGGGATGTCCGGCAAGCGAATACGAATATCCTTTATCCTCCTCCAGATCGAGGTCTGTCATCAGCGCCGCATTTATAGATACGGATTCCTCTGTCTTGTATGCCCGATTTACATAGCCTGTAAACCGAAGGTAATCTTTCTTATCATAGATATAAAAGACACCGTCCTGAAAACAGTCGTCCTCCTCAATCGTTTCACACAGCGGATCCGGAGACGCCATCCCCCATATCACGGCGGCACCGCTGCAGACCCCGATCGTCACCAAAAGCAGCAGCACAATGACAGGTTCCGGCCTGAACCGTCTCTTTTGCTCTCTTTCTGTGCTGTCTCCCTCTACAGCAAGTGAATAGATTCCCCGTTCCATCCCTTACGCCTCCTCCTATGCTGCCCCGGCACATGCCTGGTATCTCAAACCGTCAATCTGTTTTCTGGCCGCGGTACCGGTTCAGACAGGCAAAGATCTCCTGCCGCCTGGGTCTGGCAAGTCCGCAGGGTACATAAGAAGCGCAAAACGGTTCCCAGCCTTTCCGCTCCAGTGTATCTGCAAGAAGTTCCGCAATCTGACGGACTGTTCGTTTTCCATCTATCACCTGTTCCAGACCATACCGGAGAAGATGCGCCAGAGCATTTACCTGCTCGCTGTCCGCAAGCTGTTCCACGTAACGCAAATCCACTGTTTCCTTATCGAGAGAAAAAGAATCCCGCCCGAATGTCTTGATTTTCCTGTGTTCATGGCGGCCGCGGCCATCATCGGGGCGGCCTCCCCGTCCCCTGCCGCTTTGTTTTTTTCCGGCCTGGGGCAGGCTGCGCACAAAGTCCGGCATCACAAAGCCGGGAGCTTTGATCCTGGGCGCTGTATGTTCTTTACAGAGTTCCTTCACCTGCTCTGTAATCTCAATAGGATGATAACAGTCCATCTGCAGGATTCTGTGCGCAATATGGAAAAACGCTCCGGAGCTTCCTGCCACCAGAATGGTGGAAATCCCTGCCCGCTCATACAGATCCACCGCCCGCTCCAGAAACGGGGTAATCGGTTCCTTTTCCCGGCTGATGACCTGCTGCATAAAATCATCCCGCAGCATAAAATTGGTGGCGGATGTATCCTCATCAATCAGCAAAAGCCTTGTCCCCGCTTCTGCACTTTCTATCACCCCTGCCGCCTGGGATGTACTGCCGCTGGCATCCACAGTACTGAAAGAAACCGTATCTTTCTGATTGGGCAGATCATTGATAAAAAGAGAAATATCCACATTCCGGATGCTGCGTCCGTCCTCGGCCCGCAGCTTTACCGCCGTGTCGTCTGTGATAACGAACTCCCGCCCGTCTCCCGCAATGTGATTGTAAACACCTGCCTGCAGAGCTTCCAGCAGGGTGGATTTCCCATGATAACCTCCGCCCACGATCAATGTGATCCCCTGCGGCACCGCCATACCGCTGATCTCTCCCCGGTGGGGAAGCACAAAAGTCCGCCGCATGGAATCCGGCGAAACAAAAGGGACACTGCCCTGCAGCGGCAGCTCGGACACCCCGCTCTTTCTGGGCAGAATGGCGCCGTCCGCTACAAAGGCAGACAGCTTATGCTCCATAAGAAGCTGCCGGACAGCCTCCTGATCCTCTGCAAGAAACACTGTCTGCTCCACCTTTTTTTGATCCAGTTTTTGATAGTACAGACTGCTTTCCACACATCTGGGCAGGAAATCAAACAGGATCTTCTCCAGCTCTCCCGCATTAATCGTACGTCCAAATGCAGGAAATCCCACATGGAACCTGGCAATGATCCCGCTTTTGGTAATCTGACAGGCACTCCGTTCCAAAACCTCCTGTCCGCACCTGCTGACAGACAGCAGCCCACTCTTTCCGGAGCCTTTGGCTTTAAAATTAAAATCCTCAAACCTAGCCCCCAGGCACCTTGTCAGATAGTCCTGCAGCGCAATCCGGGCACAGTCTTTTTGATAATAATGTTGGGGAATGCCTGCTCTCTCATGTCCCACCTCCACATGAAGGCTGGAGGGAGAAGCAAACGGATCCCCCTGTACATGGTCAATATACAGATCATACCCCGGAAACCGATAACTACCGGCCAGTGATTTGTAAGCCGGATACCCTTTATGATCTATAGAGCGCAGCAATGTGCGCAGTTCATTGGATGATTTCATACTCTATTCTCCTTCTTTTTATTTCCCGAAACCTGCTTCTATGGCGCCTGTAGGACAAGCCCGGACGCATTTCCCACAGCGGATACATTCCCGGCTGTTGGGCTGCTCCCACACCGGAATCTCTGCGGGGCAGCTACCCTGACATTTCCCGCAGTGGATACAGGCGCTTTCCTTCACCCCAAGCCGATACAGGGATACCGGATGAAACAGGCCATAAACCGCTCCCAGGGGACAAATATACTTACAGAAAGGCCGGTATACCCAAAGTGACAGCAGGATCATCAGCAGCAAAATTCCCATTTTCCAGGCAAAAAGTACACCTGCTGCCTCCCGCAGCGACTCCTGTGAAAGTACAAGCGGCAGTCCGGCCATCAATGTGCCGGAAGGACAGATATACTGACAAAACCAGGGCCTGCCCTGCCCCACCATATCCACCGCCGTCAGCGGCAGTAAAATCACAAAAAGAATCAGAATCAGATATTTTCCCCATATAAGATACCTGTGCCCCGGCAGATTTTTCCGTTTGCGCAAAAAAGGAATCCGATAAAACAGATCCTGAGCCAGTCCGAACGGACACAGCCATCCGCAGACCAGACGCCCCAGCAGAGAACCAAACAGCAGCAAAAATCCTGTCACATAAAAAGAAAATCCAAACTTTCTGCTGCCGAGCACTGCCTGCAGAGAGCCGATGGGACAGGCCCCCAGAGCGCCCGGACAGGAATAACAGTTCAGTCCCGGCACACACACCGCCTTAGTGGGACCGGTATAAATCTGACCTGTTAATATTCCATACAGATATCCGTTGGTCAGTGCCGCAAAAGCAATCTGCACCCACAATCTGAGCCTTTCTCTCATCTTTCTCCCAATCTCCCTTATCATAAATCAAAAATTTATGATCGTCATTCGCCGTTCATCGAACATGCAAGCATGCTCTCCTCACGAACGATCATTGTATCATGTCACCATCCGAAGGATGATGACATGCGCACACATCAGTGTGCTTCCCTCTATCTAGCCGATGCCGATACATTCCAGGCAGATATAGACCGATTTGGTCAATACAGTCTGCATCTCACCTCTCATACCTCCAATGGCAATCCCCGCAACTGCCAGCAACAGCAGCAGGCCGAATCCCGCCCGTCTCATGCACCAACCTCCGCTAACAGTGCTTCAATGATCTCTGCCCACTCCTCTTTGGAACGACTGCCTGCATACGCCTCACCCACACGCTTTCCTTCACTGTCCACAAATATCGTGGTGGGAACCACATTGATGACCCGCAGCGCCCCGTTGCGCAGATCTTCGGAAGCCAGAATTTGCATATAGTCTGCCCCGGTCTGTTCCACGATTTCCTGTGCGGTTTCATCTCCCGGCTCTGTCACATCGCTGATAATACCCACCACACGAAAGCCCCGGTCCGCATACTCCTGATCCAGCGCACCCAGATCCGGCATCTCGGAAATACATGGCCCGCAGAAGGTTCCCCAGATATTGACCATCGTCAGAGCGGATTCTTCCAAAGCCGCCTCTGTAACGCTCTCCCCGGTCAGCGTCTCCGCCTGAAAGCTGCCGAATACCTTGCCGGAGGAAACCGCTTCCTGCCTCTCCCCTGTCTCCTGAGCCCCGGATCCGTTTTTCTCCGTCCCACACCCACACAGCAGACTGACCGACAGGGCGCACGCCCCCGCCAGTACCATCACCTGTCTGCCTTTCTTTTTTTCAGCCAATCTTTTCATACTCCTGTATTCCTTCTCCTGCTATTTTCTTTGTTCCGGCCCGTCAGACAGTGCCGGATTTTAGTTTCAAACCATTATAAATGAATTTTCCCCCTGCGTCAAAACGATTCCTTCTAACATTTTCTTTATTATTCTTACGATTTCCTTAAATTTATCACGACATAGAGTCCATTCGGTCAAACCGTGATAAGATAGTATACAAAATCCTGCCAGGCAGGATTTTCCGCCTGCGGCGGGGCGCTTCGGCGATGTTTCCCCTGCCGTCGCAGTGCGGTTTTCACATTCATAATCTTTTTTGTTTTATGTCCCCTGCTTATCCCCGTGCCAGCTCTGAAAGCGGCCGGAACTCATATCCCATTTCTTCCCATCTGATCAGCAGTTCGTCCAATATCTCCCCGTTGGTTGTGGAGGTATTATGCAGCAGTACCACTGCACCCGGATGAATCCGGCCGGTCAGCTTTGCAAACGCCTCTTCATGACTGGGCTGATGATCCTGCTCCCAGTCCACATAGGCAAGACTCCAGAAAATCGTATCATATCCCATCTCTGCAGCCATCTTTAAATTATCCTCCATGCACTTTCCCGCCGGAGGACGGTAATACCGGTCCAGCTCCTTTCCCGTTATCTCAAGAAACCGTACTTCCACACACTCCAGTTCCTTCCTGAACTCCTCCGGGTCCAGAAGCGCATCCCTGCCCGGATGGCTCCAGGTATGATTGCCCACTGCATGCCCCTCCTGCGCCATACGGGCAACCAGTTCCGGCTCCGACTCCAGAAAATGTCCCACCACAAAAAATGTAGCTGGCACCTTATGCTTTTTCAGTGCATCCAGAATCCGTTCCGTATTGCCGTTTTCATAACCGCAGTCAAATGTAAGATAAATATATTTACTGTTCTCATCTCCCACAAAGTAGGCATCATAGGCTTTCAGTTCTTCCGCTGGAGCATTCCCCACAGGCTGGGCGCCTTCTTCCCCAAATCCCAGGCCCCAGTCCTCCGACAACAGAGTCAGCGGCGGAAGGGGTTCTTCCACTCTTTCATCTGCCCCTGTCCCCTCTTCTGCTTTGGCTCCGGTTTTATTCCCGCGCTCTTCCCCTGCCGCCGACTCCGGCTCTGCCTTACTCACCGTCTCTTTCTCTGTCTCCGGGACTGCCTCACTTCCTGCCTCTTCTTCCGACTTTGGTTTTATTTCACTCTCCGATGCCTCTGCGGTTTCTGCTCCGCTTTCCTTCTGCGGACCATCCTGCAGGATTGACTCTGTATCCTGCACCTGCAGGCCAGCCTCCAAAGCATCCTCTCTTCCGCAGCCAGTCAGTAATATGGATAATGCGACAGGCAAAACCAGCCAAATATTCTTTTTAAAATGAACCCTCATACTGCCTTCCTCCTCTGTAGTGCAAAAACCTGTATACCCGGTATTATAAAAGCTGCATGCATCATACTTGCATCATGGCTGTAACAAAAATCAGAAACCAAAGCCTTTTTCCCTTAAGTGCCGCCCGGTATCAACGCTGGCAATTTTGCCAATATACCTTGAATCTCAAAACGGACATTGGTATAATCAAAACGATAAATCTCTGTTTGTGAGGCTGAACGATGGACAATAAAAAGATCATAAAGCGTTTCAGTGTAAATTTCCTTTTATCCATCAGTTATCTGCCGGGGAGAGCGGGCTGTTTGGATATTTCAACCAGGCGCTTTGAAAATCGGCTTCAAGCAATACTAAAATAAAATGGAAGAAACAAAACCCGCTGCCATTTCAGGAAGGGAATGAAGAAAAAAACATATGATTAGAAAATTTGAACAAAATGACCTGCCCATAATCATGTCCATCTGGCTGAATGCCAACAAAGATGCTCACTCCTTCATCGATGAATCTTACTGGCAGAATCATTATGCAAAAGTCAGCCGGCAGATTCCCCAGGCAGAAGTGCTTGTCTATGAGGAAGATTCCACGATCAACGGATTTATCGGGGTTTACGATCATTATATTTCAGGCATTTTCATTGAAAGATCCAAAAGAGCACAGGGCGCAGGCACCATGCTCCTGGACGCAGTCAAAGCCCGGAAAAGCCCTTTATCGCTGCGTGTTTATGAAAAGAATATATCTGCCGTCAGATTCTATCAGAAATCCGGATTCCGGATTGTAGAAAAGTCCGTGGATGAAGATTGTGGAGAAATAGAATATTTGATGGCTTGGGAAGGGCAGAGTGAAATGAGCGGTAAAACACCGCCCGGAATAGTGCCAGATTAGTACCATACGGCATAAAGTAAGGGCAATCCACAACGGGAACGCCCTGTTTTACTGTATTTTTTAATGACTCAATGATAGCAGCAACCCTTCCAGAACCTACTGTACATCCATCCTCACGGTATTTGAATAGCGTTTTTTGTGGTATTTTCTATGTTTTTTATTGCGGAAAACAGCGTAAATCCGTTGTTTTTGTGTGGCGTATTTTTATTTGCATAATTTCTTGGCACCGTTTTGGCACCAAAATCACACTTCTCCTTAACCATCTTATTTACATGGTGCTAGCACCATGTCTGATACATTATCATGGTAATATCCTTTTGTCTACCACAACAAAATAATACATATCAACAAGTATGATTTTCATTTAATGGCTAAAGCAATTTCTTTCAGCCCGATACTCTACACTCTATGCAATTTTCACACATTACATAATCCAAAAGCATTTATTTAAACTTTATTGCTCAATACTTATAATCTCCATCAAGTACATAATAATAAACGCTTTTCATATTTGCTATGACCAATAATATCAAAGACAACGCTCCAACCTCAGAGAGTTCCCATCTTTCCATTGTCTTTGCCTCCTTGCTATGACCAGCCATATTTCTTATATCTCCAATTCCCTGAGATATATTATATTGTTTTGAATGTATAAAAGATATATTATTACCTAAATCATCTCTACTAGAATACAAATGATTTGCAACTTGTGATATACCATTCTTCTTTTGAGCATCAAGATTAACTTCTGAGCATATTCTTCGTAAGAAATCCTCATATGCCCGCCCTGCACATTCAATAGCTATTCTTGGTTCATTTTTATATTTTAGTATAGAAGTTACTAATTCATCAATTTCATCAATATTTAGCCACTTATATACTTTTTCGGTAAGTGCGCTAACAAGATATAACCTAATGTTAAAATCGGAATTTACTTCCTCTTTCATCTGCTTTATATCTCTGGTATTGAAAAACGCAACCGGAGCGGAAACTACTTTTCCATTACTATCAAGAATGCCACTTCCTTTCCCCCAATTGCTAAATAAAGTTTCAATAGCTTTTTGTTTTATATTGAAATTATAAAACGAACTTATTTTTCTTACTGCATCTGCACAGCTATCTTCATAGGACAAATATTTTATAAATAGCATATATGGCTCCCACTTTTGAAGCCACTTTCTAAAAACTTGAATTCTCAGCTCATCCGTTGAAATATCATCTAAATCATTATGGCACTCACTACTACAATAATATAAATCATCAGAAACAAGTAGCATGCCCAAAACGGATGCAGCTGTAATCGCACTTTTTACATATGCTTCGCTTTTTCCAGTATAAGAAACCAATTCAGCCAAAGAAGCCTTTTGAACAGAGCACCTTTCAACGCTATCCATTATTAATGAAATTGAAACATTGTGACTCGGCAAATTTATTATATCATTCATTTGTATAATCCCCATAAAGCGCCTTAAAAAATGCTGTTATCTTTTCAATATCCCAATCACTCATATCCACATTAATATTAACAATTGGTTGTTTTATAGAATTAATATGCGTCTCAGAAGTAAATTTGGAGTCACATTCAATCTCTTTAGATGTCATAGGCATTTCCACAACAAATTCATGGGAAATACCCTTATCTACAGAAAACATTGATTCACTTTGAGATTCTTCTGTTTTTATTTTTCTATTTATATCGTATTCATTAATTATTTTATCTAACTCAACTGAACAATTTATCCTTGATTCATTTCCTCTACGACCAATAATAAGTTCTCCAATACCTGCTAATTCCAAAAAGCATGCAAATATGGGGAAAGCATCTTCTCTATTTCTTTCAGAACTACCGTAATTATTTTTCCCCCAATAATTCTTTACATCCGAAGCCTTAATTTCCTTACCACATTTTGATTGAGCAAGATAATTTAGACAATATTCATATGGTTCATAAGACATAATAGCTTTTAAATATGCACCTTTTTTTTCTGTTTCATCCGTTGAGTACATAATGTTCCTACCTAATTCTGTTAAAGTATAATCTTTAATTAATCCTAAAGTGTCTAATGCTCTTTTCACACTTGCAAATTGTGCTCCACCATATGTAGCATTAATTCCCTTTTCGTCTCCCGATTTACGTTTTATTGCTTCCAATAACTTCTCTACATTGTCTTTGTTTGCACCTATAGGAAGTGCTGTCCCCTCACACGTCATGTTTTCTTCAGTCATGTTTTCATTGTCCTTTCTCTTGATTATAGTTTTATACTAAAAAAATACACTTTTATATATTTTAATGTTAAAA
>VSOB01000145.1 GCA_009774625.1 Lachnospiraceae bacterium | reverse complement strand
CAAAGCTCCAGCTCCATCGAACGGATGTTGCGGAAATCACAGAGCTTAATCCGGCTCACCCTCACTTAAATAACCTCGATCTCTTTCCCGCCAATCTGTACCCGGTCTCCCCGGCGGATTTTTTTGCCGCGCATCCTGCACAGTTCACCATTCACCTGGACTTCCCCTGAAGTGACCATCTCTTTTCCCTGGCCTCCGGTTTCCGCCGCTCCTGCATATTTAAGCAGGGCATCCAGTTTGATGTAATCGGTATGGATTTCTACTTTGATCTTTTGTTACATCTTATTTCCTTTTCAAAGCCTTTTTTATAATAAAACGATCTGGTTTTTATTGCCTCTAATATTTTCAGGATTCAGATTTGAGCCGGACCGGAAGCACGAGGAATGTGAAGCTGTCCCCCTCAACCGGGGTTAGTTTGAGCGGGGAGAGCGGGCCGTTGAGGATCAACTGGATTTCGTCTCCCTCAGATGCTTTCAATGCGTCGAGCATATACCGGCTGTTAAATCCAATTTCTACGTCTGCGCCCTCCTGCTTGCAGGGAATTTCGTCGTATGCTTTACCGATTGCGGTAGAGCAGGAAATCCGGATCATCACTTCCTGGAAATAGAGCCGCAGAGGGCTTTTGATATTGTCTGAAATCAGCAGGGAAGAACGGTCGATCGAACCAATCAGTTCCCGGGTATTGATCCGGACTGTGGTTTGTGATCCGTTTGGGATCGCCGCTTTATAGTCGAGTAATTCCCCTTCCAAAAGGCGGGATACCACATGATAGCTGCCGATCTGAAAGATGATATGCCGCTTTGAAACGGTCAGTTCTACGTCGGCATCCTCCTCTTTCAGGAGTTTGGCGACCTCTGAAAGTGATTTGCCCGGTACAATGAACATCAAATCCTCCTGATAGCCGGTCGGTTCTTTGCGCATTGCCAGCCGGTAGCCATCCACCGATACGACATATAATTCTCCGCCTCGGATGTCGAAGAGGGAACCGGTATGGACCGGTTTGCTATCGCTTGTCGAGACAGCAAAAAGGGTTTGGCCAATCATGTTTTTCAGGATGCGCTGAGGGAGGTTGAGTCCTGTAGTCTGTGAAATGGATGGCAGCTCAGGAAATTCAGATGCGGGAATCCCCAGGATAGTGTATTCGGTGACATCTCCTTTGATAATTGTGAGCATTTTTTCATCGGTTTTGATGCTGACCTGTTCGCTTGGCATCCTGCGGATCATATCTAAAAACAGTTTTGCGGGCAGAACAATCTCTCCCTGTTCCCGGATGTCGGCTTCGATTTCGGTGGTGATTGCCAGTTCGAGGTCATAGCCGGTTAGGGAGATGGTTCCCGCAGCCGTTTTAAGCAATATGCCTTCAAGTGCTGCGAGCGTATTTCTAGAAGAGACTGCACGAGATACGTTTGAAACGGCTTCTACCAGCAGTTGTTTGTTGCAGATGACATGCATAAAAACGACCTCCGTTTATCGTTTGATTGGATTTGTGGTTTCCACAGGGAGAAATCGGTACCGCTGCTTATAAAGATAGATAGATAAAAATAGTAGTAGTAGTAGATGGGCTGGAAATGTGAAAAAATCTGAAGAACCGCATGGGAAGCGGGTTGACGAATCAAAGTGGAAAAAAGGGCAGGGTGAAAAAGTTGTGGAGAAGGATTGGAAAGCCAGATTTTTTCACATGATGGTTGGAAAACCCATTGGAAAGTAGAGAAAACGTGGAAAACTCTGTGGAAAATGTTGAAGAGTGATTTTTTCATTCACAAAAATCACAGATTGTGGATTGTTGAAAGTGGAAAACCTGGGGAAAATGTGGAAAACTTGTTCAGCTATCCCGGATATTTTTAATAATATCTTCGACGGTTTCCTTGTAACGCAGGTCGTTTGCCATATTTTTTTCAACCTGTTGGGTTGCATAAACGACGGTGCTATGGTCCCGCCCTCCAAATTCTTCCCCGATCATCGACATCGACATCTGGGTGATCTCCCGCCCAATATACATTGAAATCTGGCGCGCGGAGGAGATCTGTGCGTTGCGCTTGGTGGACCGGATATCCTGTGGGCTGATCCCATAGGTGCGGCCGACCTCTGCGATGATCCGTTCAACGGTTACGGGCACAGGCTGGCTGTCGTTCAGGATGTCCCGGATTGCGTTCTGTGCAATTACGATGGAAGGGCTGGTCCCTTGAAGCAGTTTATATGCTTTGAGTTTTTTCACTGCGCCTTCCAACTGCCGGATGTTGGTTTTCAGCCGGTTTGCGATGTATTCGGACACGTCATCCGGTACGCTGATGTCCATCAGCTGCGCTTTCCGGCGGATGATCGCGATTCGGGTTTCAAAGTCAGGCGTCTGGATGTCTGCAAGCAGTCCCCATTCGAAGCGGGTCCGCAGACGGTCTTCCAGTGTTTTGATCTCTTTGGGTGGCCGGTCGGATGCGAGTACGATCTGCTTGTTTGACTCATAGAGGGTATTGAAGGTATGGAAGAACTCCTCCTGTGTACTCTCTTTACCGCCGATAAACTGGATGTCATCGACCAGCAGAACATCTGCCTGCCGGTATTTCTCCCGGAACTGAGGGGTGGTATGGTCCTGGTTCGTTTCGTTCTTTTCGTTGGCGTTTTGGTGGCCCTTGTCAT
>VSOB01000144.1 GCA_009774625.1 Lachnospiraceae bacterium | reverse complement strand
GTCTCCACCGACCATGAGGAGCAGCAGAGCAGCTACGAGGCGCAGGTGGACTATTACACGAACTACATCAACGGGCGCGAGGATTGGGAATTCGTATCTGTATATGCGGACGAAGGCATAACCGGCTGTAACACGAAAAAGCGCGACGGCTTCAACAAAATGGTGGAGGACGCGCTTTCCGGCGCCATCGACCTCATCATCACCAAGAGCGTCTCCCGCTTCGCAAGGAACACGGTGGACAGCCTCACGACCATCCGGAAGCTGAAGGAGAACAGGGTGGAGTGCTACTTCGAGAAAGAGAACATCTGGACGTTTGACAGCAAGGGCGAGCTGCTCCTTACCATCATGTCCTCGCTGGCGCAGGAGGAGAGCCGGAGCATCTCGGAGAACTGCACCTGGGGGCAGAGGAAGCGGTTCGCGGACGGCAAGGTCACGGTGCCGTTCAAGCGGTTCCTGGGCTACGACCGGGGCGAAGATGGAAACCTCGTCATCAACGAGGAACAGGCGGAGACCGTCCGCAGGATTTACGGCCTCTTCCTGCAGGGGCGCTCGCCCCACGCAATCGCAAAACTGCTGACGGCGGAGGGCATCCCATCGCCCGGTGGCAAGGAGGCATGGTCTTCCAGCACGGTCAAAAGCATTCTTACCAACGAAAAATATAAAGGCGACGCTCTCCTGCAGAAGGTGTACACGGTGGACTTCCTCACCAAGCAGAAGAAGGTAAACGAGGGCGAGGTGCCGCAGTATTATGTGGAGAACAACCACCAGGCCATCATCAGCCCGTCCGTGTTCGAGGAGGCGCAGCACCAGATGGCGGCCAGGCATTCCGGGAAGAACCGGGCGGGCAGCATGGGCGTATTCTCCGGCCGGATAAAATGTGCGGACTGCGGGGGCTGGTATGGCTCCAAGGTGTGGCATTCCAACAGCAAGTACCGCAAGACCATCTGGCAGTGCAACCACAAGTTTGACGGCGGGGAGAAATGCGGCACGCCCCACCTTGACGAGGAAACCATCAAACAGCTTTTCCTGAAAGCGGCCAATGCCATCTTTGCAGAAAAGGACGGGGTGCGGGAGGATTACGATTCCATAAAAGACACGCTTTTCGGCACCGCGGAGCTGGAGACGGAGCGCCTGCGGCTGCAGGAGGAGATGAACGTGGTGGCGGAGCTGATTGAACAGTGCATGGCGGAGAATGCCCGCGTCGCCCTTGACCAGACGGAGTACCAGAAAAAGTATGACGGGCTGGCGGGGCGGTTCAACAGGGCGAAGGGGCGGCTTTCGGAAGTCAGCCAGGCCATCACGGAGCGGCAGGCGAAGCGGGAGAAGATCGGGAGGTTTGTTTCCGCCCTGGAAAAGCGGGACGGCCCGCTCACGGAATTTAACGAGGACGACTGGTACAGCCTTGTGGAGTACGCCACGGTGTACAGCAGGGAGGACATCCGCTTCACTTTCAAGAACGGGATGGAGATAAAGGCATGAGAATATAGTCCCCCGGAGCAGGGAAGAAAACGGCTCCGGGGGATTCTGTGTGGTTAATGTTTATGCTGCTATTTGTGTGGGATCATGCTTTGATGGGAAAGCTGATTTCTGCATCATTCTTTGGCTTTATCTGGAATACCATCCGCCACTGCACTTCTGACACAGGCTCAAAATGCAGGGAGGAAGCTGCCATCCGTTTGTCAGGAGCGGCATTTTTCCCGGCCATAAAAACTGCTGTGGGGCCGTCTGGCCTGCCCGGCTGCCCTTGGGCATCACCCATTCTTGGGCGGTCGCCTTCTGCGCAGTCGCGGATGCAAAAAAGGCTGCGGTCTATTTCTGGTGCAATGCTGTAAGAGAGTATCTGGCAGTATTCTGGGTAAACCACACCTTTCGCTCCAATTTCTGCGAAGCTGTTCCTGATCTGTTCGCAGCCATGTAGTGTCAGGGTGTATTCCTGACCGGTTATGGGATGGGCTGTCTTTACCGTTTTGCTATCGCAGGAAACGCCAGAGGAAAAATGCCCCGCAGTGATGGAGATTAAGTTTGCCTGGAAAGCAAGTGATATTTTCTGAGGGGACAGTATCGGTTCTCCGTCCCAGTCATAGCAAAGCCGTTCAAAATACCAGCAGCATTCCCTGTCGCAGGCATAAGCATCCATCCATTCCTCCGCAGTTTTGTTATTTTCAAAACCGTCTTCGCTGGCAGGTACATTCCCCATCTGAATTACATTTTCCGGATACCATCTCAGGCTGCTGCTCATGTGGCGCACCAGTGGCGTACCATCAAGGCATATTTCTACGGCAAATTCCCTGCTTCCGGGGTTGTCCGCATCTATCTGTTCAAATTCTTCTGGGGTTTTTAGGGACATCCGCCGCGCATAATCCCATTTTTTCAGGAATGCCGCCATATCCTCTATCGGGATTTTTGCGCATACATCAAGGGCGGCGCCTGCTTTGCCTACATAGACTGCTGGGATAAGTATTTCCTGTTCGCCCCATAGAAAAGAGTGATTGACAGGGAGGGCTGTCAGCTTGGTTTCAGGCGAGCCTTTCCCCCATATATTGTTATCATGGTATACGTCCATTCCGTGTGCCTCCTTAAGTGTTCAATGAAGCAATTATACCACGGATGCCAGGATATTTCCAAAGCTTTTGATTTTTTATGGGAAAAATCACGGAGTATAGGAAAAATCGTGGAGTATGGGGAAAAATCACGGGGTATAGGAAAAATCATGGAGTATGATAAAAAATCGCGGGGTATCGGTAAAAAATCATGGGGTTTAAGGAAAAATC
>VSOB01000143.1 GCA_009774625.1 Lachnospiraceae bacterium | reverse complement strand
TCGCAAGTCGTGAGATAAACTTGTAATGGTATCCCGAAAGAGAGTCTCGCTCCTTTCGATTTCTTGCCCCATGCTGCGATATTTTTTCAGAAGATGATTGATACTTGCAGCCAAAGCCTGTATCGGGCCATCCGTTTGTTCTACCATGATTTCTGTTTGTGTATCTCGATCAATCAGAAAATCAATTTGCTTTTTGAGTTCACGGATCAGTTTTCGTTGATAAATCAGTTTGAGCAGCAGGAACAAAGAGAGTGTTGCCAATAACACACATAACGCAAGCACGCCGCTATCACCGCCTTTCCAGACTGCGTAAATCCAACTTTTGAAACAGGGAAAAAGACACGACTGTTGGCAAAAAAAGATATACGGCTAATGTAATCAAGATAGGCATGAAATCTTCCGCAATGGTATTTATCCGCAAACTGTGGGATAGCCCTACAATCCAATATTTGTAGAGCGAATAATCCATGTCCAATGCTGCACTTATCTTTGTGAGATATAGATACAAAACTCCCAGCACAAAGAAAGCGACAATGGTAACGATAATTCGATGCCTCAGCAAGTAACTTATCAGATTGAGAACAGCGGTATAACCAAAAAAACAAAGGCATTGGATCAGGAGAAAGGTTCCCATTGCAGGTAGTGAATATTCTATGTCGTGCCGGGCTGTTCCCATCATCAGAATGGACAAATATGCAACTCCAAAGCATACAAGCAGAAAAAAGAAAACACTGATCCATGCTGCCAATAGCTTACCGAAGAATACCTGCGCCCTGTTTGCCCCTTTAGAAAGTACCATGCTGTATGAGCCGGTATGAAAATCTTCTGTAAAGTACAGACAAAAAAACAGCGTAAGTGGAAAGACCAGACTATAATCAGAAAACAGAAACTCCGTAAACGGAACCAGCGATATGGCAGAAAGCATACCATTTACCGAGTTATGATAAAACGTCAAGGCAAGCGCAAAGACAAAAAACGCAGCCAGCACAAGGCATCCAAAAAACAGGCGGGGTCTGTCCCAAAATCTGTGTAACCGCAAAGTGATGCAAATAGAGGAAAATATAGGCAAAGGGGACGGGGCAACCTACCCCCTTTACCAACATATTAGCGGCAAACAAGCCGGATGTCAAGGTGCTACCGGCTCAGTCCGGCATTCGGTCAGCGAAGTAGACTGCCAGCTGAGCGTGGATCATGCTCCAGTCCTGGCGCCTGCCCGTCCATTTCTTAGTGATGTCCACCATGGCAAGGTACAGCATCTTGAACAGGCTGTCATCGGTGGGGAAAACGGACTTGGCCTTGGTCACCTTCCGGAGCTGGCGGTTAAAGCCCTCAATAGCGTTAGTGGTGTAGATCAGCCGGCGCACCTCTTGAGGGTACTTGAAATAAGTACTCAAATTGGGCCAATTGCCCCTCCAGGAGCTGGAGATTTTTGGGTATTTCTTGTCCCAATGTTCCGCGAAAACCTCCAGCGCGTCCAAGGCGGCAGTTTCGTCTACCGCCGCGTATACCGCCTTGAGGTCGGCCATGAGCGCTTTCAGATCCTTGTAGGACACATATCGGGTGGAATTGCGGATCTGGTGGACGATGCAGTTTTGCACCTCTGTTTTAGGGAATACAGCCTCTATGGCAGCTGAGAAGCCGGTCAGGTTGTCCGTGCAGGCAATGAAAATATCCTCCACGCCTCGGTTTCTCAAACCATTGAGTATGGTAGCCCAATATTTAGCGCTCTCATTTTCGCCAACGTACATACCTAGTACGTCCTTCCGACCATCCAGGTCAATGCCGATTGCGATATACACCGCCTTTTTCACCACCTGTCCCTCGCTGCGCACATGGTAGTGGATGGCGTCCAGAAATACCACTGCATAGATGCTCTCCAGCGGCCGCTGCTGCCATTCTTTCGCTGCCGGCAGAATCTTGTCCGTGATCCGGCTTACTGTCGTATCCGAAACTTCCAGGCCATATATGTCCCGGATATGCGCCTCGATATCTCCGGTTGTCATGCCTTTGGCGTACATAGACAGGATCTTCTCCTCTATGTCCTGGCTGATACTTGTCTGGTTCTTCTTTAACAGCTGCGGTTCGAATTCCCCCCTGCGGTCCCGGGGAATACTCACATCCACCTCTCCGAAACTGGTCCGCAATGTTTTGCTGCTGTGTCCATTGCGGCTGTTGTCCGTCTCCTTGTTTCGGTAGTCGTACTTACTGTACCCTAGCTCCTCGGACAACTCCGCATCCAGCCCGTCCTCCATGAATTCTGCGATTGTTTCTTTGAACAGGTTCTGGATATCATCCATACTGCTCACTTGGCTCAGTTCCAGTAACTCCCGGATCTTTGCCCGACGGGCTTGATCTTCTGGACTACGTTCTTTTCTTCCCATTTTTTTAACCTCCTATGTGATGTCCCTATTCTACATCACTTTGGAGGTTTACACAAGATTGGGGACAGGCTCGATAACTTTCTCATAGCAAAAAGCGGGGTACAGCTTTAAGCCATACCCCGCTATCATTATCCTTGTATCAACC
>VSOB01000142.1 GCA_009774625.1 Lachnospiraceae bacterium | reverse complement strand
TGCCATCAAGCGTCACACCTACCGCTATATGGCGGCCTTTCAGAACACCATCCGCATGTTCGACGGCCTGATGTACGTGGTAGTTATTGTTGCCGGAGGTTGCTTTATGATTAAAGGTCTGGTTGCCCCCGCCGATTTGGTTGCCTACACCCTTTACGTAACGACCCTTCTTGCCACTATCCGCCGGATTATCGAATTTGCCGAACAGTTCCAGCGGGGAATGACCGGCGTGGAACGCTTTATGGAACTGATGGATGCCAACATAGATATCTTTAATGAAGAAGGAGCGGCACCCATTAAGGAAGTTCAGGGAGAAATCACCTTCAACGATGTTTCCTTTGCATATCCGGACGATCACACCCCCGTTCTTGCCCATATCAACCTGACGATAAAACCGGGTGAAAAAGTAGCCCTGGTCGGCCCTTCCGGCGGCGGAAAGACGACCATGTGCAACCTGATTCCCCGTTTCTATGACCCCACGGAGGGAGAAATCCTCCTGGACGGAAAAAATATCCGCCATCTTACCTTGCAGAGCCTGCGCAGCAGCATCGGTGTGGTACAGCAGGATGTGTATCTGTTTTCCGGCACGGTGTATGAAAATATTGCCTACGGAAAACCCGGAGCCGATCGCGAAGAAGTTATCCGGGCGGCAAAGCTTGCAGGGGCACATGAATTTATCGAGGAACTTAAAGACGGCTACGATACCTATGTGGGCGAGCGCGGCGTGAAGCTTTCGGGCGGGCAGAAGCAGAGGATCAGCATTGCCCGGGTATTCTTAAAAGCGCCCAGGGTGCTTCTTTTGGACGAGGCCACGGCCGCCTTAGATAATGAAAGCGAACACCTGGTATCGGAATCCTTAGATAAGCTGGCAGCAGGCAGGACGACCTTAACCATTGCCCACCGTCTTACCACGATCCACGGAGCTGACCGGATTCTGGTTCTCTCCGGCAATCAGATTGTGGAGGAAGGAAACCATCGGGAGTTAATGGCGAAAAAAGGAATCTATTACCAGTTATATACCTCGGCAAATGGTATGGAAGAAACCGGGAAATAAAACGAGAAGCGGCAAAAGATTTATGGATGTCGCCTATGGCGATGGACTTTTAAAGTATTTAGAGGAGAAAAGGAAATGAGCATTGCATTTGTTACCGACAGCAACAGCGGTATTACCCAGAAGGAAGGAGAAAAACTTGGGATTTCGGTGATTCCCATGCCTTTTATGGTTGATGGGAAAACCTATCTGGAGGATATTGATTTAACCCAGGCACAGTTCTATGAAATGCTGGCTTCGGGAGCAGATATTTCGACCTCCCAGCCTTCGCCGGAAACCGTGACGGATCTTTGGGATGAGTTATTAAAGGAGCATGAGAGCATTGTCCACATCCCCATGTCCAGCGGTTTAAGCGGTTCCTGTCAGACGGCGGCGATGCTGGCACAGGATTATGAGGGAAGGGTTTTTGTGGTCAATAACCAGCGGATCTCCGTTACCCAGAGGCTGTCTGTACTGGAAGGGATGAAACTTGCGCAGGAGGGAATGCGTGCCGGGCAGATTAAGGACGAACTGGAACGGACGAGGTTTGACAGCATTATTTATATCTGCGTGGATACCCTGAAATATCTGAAAAAGGGCGGGCGGATTACACCGGCAGCGGCGGCACTGGGAACGCTTCTGCGCATTAAGCCGGTGCTGATTATCGAAGGGGAAAAGCTGGACGCCTTTTCCAAGGCGCGGACGATGAAGCAGGCAAAGGCGACGATGCTTGCTGCCGTGCAGAAAGATATGGAAGTTCGTTTTCACCATCTTGCGCCGGAAGATGCACACATCCATTTTGCCCATACACAGAATGAAGAGGCGGCAAAGGAGTGGATGGAGGAGGTGCGGATGATGTTTCCGGGGGCGTCATTCCATGCCGATCCATTGTCCCTGAGCATTGCCTGCCATATCGGGCCGGGAGCACTGGCGATTACCTGTACGAAGACGCTGTGACCATCGCCTGTTCCTATAGATTTAGAACAGCGGATAAATAAAAAAGGTGACAGGGGGAAGAGCCATGGCAGTGCTTTGGAAAAAAATACAGGGCTTTTTAAGGCAGGAGAAGCCTTTGACAATCCGGGTCCCGCTGGTTCTTCTTTTATTTGTGGTGGGCCTGGTTCCGGTTGGGATCTACAGTCAGATTT
>VSOB01000141.1 GCA_009774625.1 Lachnospiraceae bacterium | reverse complement strand
CAATGGAAACAAACGCAATTTTCCGAAAAAATTACGGCAGCTTCCGCCGCTTCTTCTCCATGCTGGGCAAGGCGGATTTGCCCTACCTATGGATCATCGGCTACCTGGCAGCCAGCGCCGTCATTGCCAACGTGGGCGTCAGCACTACTGAGTACAGCGCCGCCCTCTTCGCCGGAAACGTGGGTCTGACCGCTGTGGTGTTGCCTTACCTTTTCTATCAGATCCTTTCCCTGATCCTGAGTTCTGTTTCCGGACTCATCAATAACCTCTGTGTGGCTCGCATGGATCGGAATCTGCGCCGGATGGTCTGGCGCAAGACGGTGAGCCTGCCCCTGCGGTTCTATGAAAACAATAACCCTAAGGAACTGCTCAGCCGTATCACTACCGATATTTCCAGCATCAGCAACCTGGTTATGAAGGTGTTCCTCCCCATATTCACCACCGCCTATGCCAGCTTCGTCATCCTCCGGAAGGTTTCCAGTTATGATGGGGCCTTGATGTGGTCCCTGGTGGTGGCGTTGCCGGTGAATATCCTTATCAGCTTTATCCTGGGCAGGCTGCAATTCGGCGTGCAGGACCTCATTAACCGCCGCAATGCCGAGCTGACGGCCTCCATAGCGGAGCGAACCAATAACCTGATGCTCATCAAGTCCATGGGTACCGAAACAAAGGAATCCGGTACCGGGGAAGAGCGGATGAAGGCAAGTTACCGCGCCGCCGGGATGAATATCTGGATTACCGGTCTGGCGGTGCCTATCCAGGCTATTGCCGGGGTGCTGCAAACTATCATTATTATCCTGGTAGGCAGAGGCTACTATGCCTCCGGCGCGCTGAACCTGACAGAATGGATCGCTTATTACGGCTTCGCCGTCCAGCTCACCAGCATCCTTAGCGGCTACTGCGGCTACTGGACCTCCTTCAAGTGCGCCCAGGGGGCGGTAGATCGGGTGAGCCAGATTATGGCAGAGCATTCGGAGGACTTGGGTGCGGGAGATACTATGGGTTCCCCCACCGGAGGAATCCATTTTGAAAAGGTAGATTTCTCCTTCGGTGCCAAACCGCTGTTCCAGGGGTTGGACCTGGATATTCCCGCCGGACGGATCACCGCCGTCGTCGGGCCGTCCGGGTCTGGAAAGACGACGCTCCTGAACCTGATCGACCGTCTCTATCCCCTGGACGGCGGGTCGGTACAGATTGGAGGAAAGGATACGTCAGAGTATTCCCTGGCAAGTTTCCGCAGTGCCTTGGGATACGTGACCCAGGAGAGCGTCATGTATGCCGGGACCATCCGGGACAATCTGCTCTACGGCCTGGGGCGGATCCCATCGGATGAGGAGCTGGACGAGGCTTGCGCCGCCGTGGGCATCCTGGACTATGTCCGCCGCCAGCCTATGGGATACGGTGCCCCAGTGGGCGAGAGCGGTGCCAGCCTCTCCGGCGGGCAGCGGCAGCGGTTTTCTGTGGCTCACGCCCTGCTGAAAAAGCCGGACTGTTTGTTGCTGGATGAGGCTACCGCCGCTATGGACATCGGCGGAAAGGCGGGCGTATGGGCCAGTATCCGGAAGGTTATGGCGGGAAAGACCGTGGTCTATGTGGCGCATGACGCCCAGACCATACGCAACGCGGACTATCTGATCGTCCTCCGGGACGGCAGGGTGCAGTCCGCCGGGGAACGGGATGAAGTCCTGGCTTCCGACCCATTCTGCCGGGAAATGATGGAAAAAGGAGAGGAGGAGCGCTGATATGATGTACAATGGCAAGGGTAGGGAGCAGAAAAAGGAAAAATTCTCTTTCCGATCCTATATCACATTCTATACCCGCTTCCCTATCCCCTGGTGGCTCTTTATCGCCTCCCTGGTGTTCAGTCTAATCAACACCGAGGTCTTCCTGGCAATCTCCAAGTATGTTATCCGGATCAATCAGGGCGAGCTTTACAACGGCGTTATTATCGGCTATGCCCTGCTGACCGTTCTTAATGCCGCCATCTCCATGGGAAGCAATATCTGCGGCGAGTACGGCATCCAGAAGGTCACCCTCCGAGCCAGGAAACTGCTGTGGGACAAGATCCTCCACCTGCCCATGCGGGAGGTGGAGCGCCGCCAGCCCTCATCCCTGATCTCCGGCGTGGTCAATGATATTACCCAAGCCAGCGCGGTGATCCATATGGTCTTCTCCACTGTGGCTTCCGTTTATGGCTTTATCCGCTGCTGCGTGGAGATGGCGCGGTTCAACGCGAAGCTCTCCGCCTATATGCTGCTGCTGGTCCCTCTGGCCATTGGCGTGTTCGCCCTGGTGGGTCAGTTGCAGTACCGTATGATGCTGCGGCGGTACGAGAGCCTGAATACTATGACGGAGTTCTTCTCCGAGCATATTTCCGCCGCCAAGCACGTCAAGGCACAGGCTATAGAGGATATGGAAACGGAGGCAGGGCTGCGGGCCATTGACGAACGGTACTGGGCGGACATCTATTATGCCTTTATGGAGGTTTTGCAGGTGTTCTCCAATACGCTGTATACTTCCATCGGCAGTATTGCCATTGCCCTGTTCGGTTCCGACATGATCCGCAAGGGTCAGATGCCGGATACGGGGATCAATGACTTTACCACCTATAAGGGAAGGGTGGATCAGTATCAGGCGGAGGTTCTGACTCACTACCAGACCCTCAAGGGCACACAAGGCGCTATGCAGTACGTGGGTGTTCTGCAGGAGGGGCCGGAGGAGGACCTGGACACTGGGTACGACCTGCCGGAGAGCCAGCCGAAGCAGGATATCGTACTGGATCGGGTCAGCTTCGGGTATGTTCCCCAGCAGCCGGTGCTTCATGACCTGAGCCTTACCATCCCCGCTGGGAAAACCACCGCCATTATCGGCAGCAATGGCTCTGGCAAGTCCACACTGCTCAAGCTGCTCCAGGGCATCTACCCGCCGGACAGCGGCCGGGTATGGCTGGGGAAAACCGCTGTGGATGAGGTGAAGCTGGCGCAGCTGCGCCGCCGGTTCGGCTGCGTCCTCCAGCATAACCCCTTGTTCTCAGGTTCTGTCCGTGATAATATAGCCTATGGTGAAACGGGGGAGATATCGGATGAAGCCATCACCGGGGCCGCAAGGCTGGCGGACGCGGACGGTTTTATCCGCCAGCTGCCCCAGGGATATGATTCCGATGTGGGCATGGGCGGGGCGCTGCTCTCCGGCGGGCAGCGCCAGCGGGTGGCTATCGCCCGGATGCTGATGTCCGACCC
>VSOB01000140.1 GCA_009774625.1 Lachnospiraceae bacterium | reverse complement strand
ATCTTCACGGTGACTTTCCCCTTGTAGTTGGAGAGCATGTTGTAGATCTGTGCCGCCGCCACGCAGTCGCCGCCCGGTGAATTGATCCATACGGTAATGTCGCCGCTCCCGGCATTCAGCTCATCCTTAAAAAGCTGCGGCGTAACGTCATCGTCGAACCAGCTATCTTCCGCGATGGTACCGCTCAGTTCCAGGACGCGCTCCTCCGCCCCCGTTTCCTGGTTTTTCACTTTCTTCCAGTTCCAGAACTTCTTCGTTTTCATCCGACTCCTCCTTTCCCGGTGCGGCCCCGGCTTTCCCGAAAAGCCCCGCATCGGCTAATTTTGTCATGTTCCCGTTGATGAGGTACAGGTCGCCGCCCGCTTCCTCCGGGATACGGTCAAGGTTCTCAAGCTCCCGTATGTCGTTTGCGGACATCCACCCGTTCTGCCGCCCTACGGCATAGCCGTTCATGCGGCTCTGGTAGTCGCCCCGGAGCAGGCCGTCCACATTGAACTTCACGAAATATTTCTTTTTCTCCTCCGCCGTCAACAGCGACCGCGCCATGGACTGCTCCCATCTTGACACCCACGGGTCCAGGGTGTATTTCACGAACTCAAGGCTCTGCTGCTCGATGTTGGAGAAACTGCTCTTTTCCAGGTCGCCCACCATGTGCGGCGGCACACGGAAGATCCGTGCGATCTCATTGATCTGGAACTTCCGCGTCTCAAGGAACTGCGCCTGTTCCGGGGAAATGGAGATGGGCGTGTATTTCATCCCCTCCTCCAAAACAGCCACCTTGTTGGCGTTGTGGCTGCCGCCGAAGGTGGACTGCCAGCTCTCCCGCACCCTGGTCGGGTCTTTTATCGTCCCCGGATGCTCCAGCACGCCGCTCGGCTGCGCGCCGTTGGCGAAGAACTTCGCCCCGTACTCCTCGCAGGCTATCGCCATGCCGATGGCGTTCTTTGCCATGGCAATGGGGGAATAGCCCACCAGCCCGTCAAAGCCAAGGCCGGGGATATGCAGCACCTCCGTGGGCGGCAAGATGACCGTGCTTCCCTTCACCGTGGGCGCGTCCTCCATGCTCACCGTGTACTCGTAATAGAGCTGCCCTTTGGAATCCCGCTCCACGCCCATCCTGTCCGGCATCAAAGGGTAAAGCCCGATGACCTCCCCCTTGCCGTTGCGGATGATCTGCGCGTAGGCGTTCCCCCACAGGAGCAGGTGCGTCATCAGCGTCTCCCGGAACACGAAGGAAGTCATCTCCGGGTTCGGTTCGTCATGGAGCAGAAAATACAGCGGATGGTCCGCCGCTTTCTCCTTCCCGCCATTGTCCGTGTATCTATAAAAGTGAAGCGGCAGCCCCGCCACCGCCTCGGAAAGAATCCGGACGCAGGAGTACACCGCCGTCATCTGCATGGAGGTGCGCTCGTTCACCCTTTTCCCGCTTGTGCTGTTCCCAAGGAAAAAGCTGTAGGTGCTCCCCGATGTCCTGTTCTGGGGAGCGTCCCTCGCCCGGAACAAGCCGCTGAATAATCCCATAAATACCACGCTCCTTTCCAAAAACGGACAGCAGGAAGGCGCCGCCGAAGCAGCGCCCCCTGTGCCGTCCTGTCTTAGCCGTTTACCGATGCGACCTCCAAAACCGTGTCGCCGTTGTGCGGGTATGCCCTGACCACCTCGCAGTCGCGGTAGAGGCCCATCTCGTAAATCCCGTAAACCTCATCCCCAAGCTCCGCGTCGTAGATCCGCATCCTGGATTCCTTAATCTTGTGTTTTTTGATAAATTCGTGTACCTTCATGTGCGTTACCTCCGTTTTTTTGATTTCCCTTTCGGTAGTACACATATTCGCTCTGAATGCCAGTAATAGCAAGCCAATTACGGGAATAAACTACACAAACATCTGGGGCGGTTTTTGTGTAAATTACGCCCCGGAAAGCCACTCAGACAAGCCGTCTCAGCACGGCACGGCACACCTGCCTCGCCCTCTTTTTCAGCGGCCGCTTCCACCTGCGGATGGATGCCGCTTTGGTGTGGTTCCTCGACCAGCCGCCGAAATCCTCCCACTCATATTTTCCAAACCTTTCCGCTGCCCCATATGGCTTCATCAGAAATCCCTCCATCCAAATGTTTTCCGGGATGCCCTCCCGGTAAGTGGCATATTCGCTCTGAAGCCACAGAATAGCAAGCGGATTCCGGCAGTATCTTGAACAAACATTTACGGCGGTGTTTGTGCATTTTACCACTACAGGATGATGAGCCCGCGGGTATCGTAGACGCTCTCCGAGGATATGTTCCCGCAACGGATTGCCCGGTCCAGCCCCATGATCGCGGCCACCGCCCCGTCAATCTTCTCCGTGGACTTTTCCTTGTCTGCCTTGATGTTCCCTGCCGGGTCGGTGCGGATGAAGATATTGTCCATCATCCACCGCAGGACCGGATGCCCGCCGTGGGCAATCATCTGTTCCAGCACCAGCTTCATCAGCTCCTTGGTAGGCGGCGACATATCCTTGAATCCCTGCCCGAACGGGACCACCGTGAAGCCCATCCCCTCAAGGTTCTGCACCATCTGCACCGCGCCCCATCGGTCAAAGGCAATCTCACGGATGTTGAACCGTTCGCCAAGCCTCTCGATAAATTTCTCAATGAATCCGTAATGCACCACGTTCCCCTCCGTGGTCATCAGCTTCCCCTGCCGCTCCCACACATCGTAGGGGACATGGTCGCGCCGCACGCGCAGCTCCAGCGTCTCCTCCGGCACCCAGAAGTACGGCAGGATGCAGTATTTGTCCTCCTCATCTAACGGCGGGAACACCAGCACGAACGCCGTGATGTCCGTGGTGGAGGACAAGTCCAGCCCGCCGTAGCAGACGCGCCCCTCCAGGCCGTCCTCGGAAACGGGGAAGGCGCAGGCATCCCATTTATCCATGGGCATCCACCGCACCGCCTGTTTCACCCACTGGTTCAGCCGGAGCTGCCGGAAGCTGTTCTCCTCGCCGGGGTTCTGCTTTGCTGACTCGCAGGCGGCCTCCACCTTGTCAATCCCCACCGTGATGTTTAAAGAGGGATTGGCTTTCTTCCACACCTTGGGGTCCGTCCAGTCGTCCGCCTCATCCGCGCCGTAGATGACAGGGTAAAAGGTCGGGTCAATCTTCCGCCCCTCTAAAATATCCTTTGCCTTCTGGTGCGTCTCGTAGCAGATGGAATGGGTGTCCGTCCCCGCCGTGGTGATAAGGAAATACAGCGGCTGCATCCTGGCGTCCCCGGAGCCTTTGGTCATGACGTCAAATAATTTCCGGTTCGGCTGCGTGTGCAGCTCGTCAAACACCACGCCGTGGATGTTGAAGCCGTGCTTGGAATACGCCTCCG